>JBATMM010000583.1:0-3326 GCA_049289835.1 Saprospiraceae bacterium
ATCCTCTTCGTCAAAATAAGTTAATCCCGGAGTGAAATTGGAATGCGCAATATGCATCGTTGGATGGATCTGCAGGTCCATGTATTCATGAATAACTTGGCTTTTCGTTGTTTGCACAACTAGAAAAGTAAGGCTAAGGATGAGGCTGTGCTTCGACCAGCTTCTGCTCAACCTATTGCTACAGCTCAGCAACCGGCGAAGGTTAATAAAGAAGATTTTTTGTCTGGACATATTGAATAACGAATATCGAATAGCGAAGTAACGAAATTGAAGTCAGGAAGTTGAAGTTAGGAAGTTGAAATAGAATTAGAAGTAAGAAATGAATAGTAGAACACCGATCAACGAACAATGAATAATGAAATAAAGGATTAAATATGAATTCTGAATGTTGAAGTCGTTAGTTATAAGCAGTAAGATTAGTTTTTCCTTAGTTTCCATTTTGGAAACTAAATATTATATTTGGTGGTAAGAAGGAAAGAAGTTGAGAATCATCACCTATGCAAGATTGCGCACATTTGGCATGAAGAATCCTCACGTCATGTCTTCGATTGCAGCATGGTACAAGATTGCAAAGAGTAATGATGTCTATTGGGAAAAGCCTCAGGATGTAGTGACAACTTTCGGGGCAGTGAGAGTAGATATACTGAAGAATGACAGGGTTTGCATTGACCTGGCGGGAAATAATGTCAGGTTGATTTTGAAGGTTGAATACGGTACAGGAATGGCCTTTGTGCGCTGGATCGGATGGCATAAGGATTACGATTCTTTAGGTAATATTATTCATACTATTTAAACACAATGCAATATGACTAAGTGGAAAAGTTTTGAATCTAAAGCTGATTACAAATCTGCTGTCAGGCGAATCAATGAAATCATAGATTTCAAAAGAACAGATGCTATACACAATGAGCTCAGTCTTCTCTCTTTTCTGATTGAGGAATATGAAGCTGAGCAGCTTGCTTTGCCGGACGCGAGCCCTATGGAAGTGATCAAATTTGCGATGGAGATGAAAGGCATTCGACAGCAGGATTTGATCCCGGTCCTGGGAACGAAAGGAAATGTTTCCAAAATTTTAAATGGCAAAGCAAATATTCATTTGGAAGATATACAGCCTTTAAGTTCAATTCTCGGTATTCCTGTAGATGCTTTGATCCCTAAAGGAAAAATATTGACCCAAACATCTGGTATCCTCGCTGAACCATCAGCTACTTATGAACTGTCAAAACCTAAATCGAAAAGGGACGAAGTCAAAACTATTCGTAAAAAGGTACGTCATCCTAAAGCGCAAACTATTTTAAGTAGAGATGTAAAAAAATAATATATGAAATTTGAACGCAGACCGATGGTAAGCTGGTTTGATATCAGGATCCTCGCAAAAGCTGGATTGAAATCCGTTATTTCATCAACCTTTGGGAATTTCGCGGATAAGCGTGAAATGCAGGCTGCATTGAAAGGAGATCTGGAAACTGACTATTCATCAAATGAGGAGATTTGGATTGACTTCATAGCAGATTTAGGAGACGGATTCGATTCAACGTACACCATGGCTTCTCTTCTGGCTTGTAAAGAACTTAACGTTGATGGTGAGCTTTTACCGCGAGGGAATATTTTAATCATGGGAGGCGATCAGGTATACGCGATGCCATCTAAAGAAGATTACGATAATCGAATGAAAGGACCTTATACTGCCGCCTTTCCGAAGATCCACGGACAACCTAAGGCTGGTCTGACAAACATAGATCACAAACCAGGTATAAAACTGATCCCCAATGAGGAAACTAAAATAAATCCACATCTTTATGCTCTGCCCGGCAACCATGATTGGTATGATGGTTTGGGTAATTTTTTAAAAATATTCTGCCAACAACGATTTATTGGAAACTGGCAAACTCAGCAATCGAGGAGCTATTTCGCGATGAAGCTTCCCGCAAACCACTGGATATGGGGTATTGATGTGCAGCTACATTCAGACATAGATCAACCTCAGCTTGATTATTTCAAAAATATTGTACAAAAAAATATGGAAGACGGTGCTACCATCATCTTATGCACTGCTGAGCCTGCATGGGTTAGGATGGCACTCAACGAGAGAGATGAAACATTCACGAGGCTAAAGAATTTTTTTACTAATTATATTCTTTTAACAGACAAGAAAGTCCGATTAATTGCAACATTAACCGGTGATCTTCATCATTATTCGCGATATGAGGATTCCATGATCGAGAAGCGTAGGGCTGGTATTCACCATTTGATCACCTCGGGTGGCGGCGGGTCCTTTCTGCATCCGACGCACATATTAAAAGAGAAGATCGAATTTAAAGATGACATATCAGCAAAGCTGAAGACAGTTTACCCTTCAAAAAAAATGTCCCGGATGCTGGCACTTCGCAACCTGTTATTTCCATTTTACAATCCGGCAATGACTTTTTTTATTGGATTATTTTTTCTGTATACAGCATGGTTGCTTCAGAGTAGTACAGTTTATACAGATGACAAATCGTTTATGTACCAGGTTGCAAATTATAAAGCCAGCTTAGCTAATATTGGCGACTTTGGGATGATCATTATAAAGTGCCTTAGACATAATCCTTCTGTATTAATTCTGCACTTCTTATTAGTCGGTGGTTTTATTGGCTTTGCCGACGCCAATTCAGGTCGTTTCCTTAAGTACCTGCTCGGTGGCCTGCATGGATTGATCCAGCTTGCGAGCTTCTACATTATGTTCTGGATTTTCGCACGGATAAACCTCGTATATCTGCATATGGAAGTAGCCCAGGCAAGAGAAATATTGTTGTCTTCAGCTGAATTCATCATCATTGGTGGCTTTGTGAGCGCTTTTATATTCGGGATATATCTTCTGATTTCGATTTTGCTGTTTCACTTACATCCCACTGAGGCGTTTTCCTCTTTTCGGTGGACAGGGTACAAGAATTTTCTTCGCATCCATATTTCGGAGAAAGGAGTGATCATCTACCCGATAGGTGTAAAACGTGCAGTCAGAAACTGGAAAAATGTGGGCACTGAAGAAGAACCCAAATTTGAAGGTGACAAAATTGAATACACACTGATTGAAAACCCCATTCACATTTTAAAAAATTAAAAATATTGAATTACAAAGGAAATCTTGAATCTGCATTCAAGATTCAAGATTCCATTTACCTTTAATCACATGCATTCAAAAAATATAACCTACCCTCTGCTCATTCTCCTCTCTGTGTTTTACACACTTACTGGTTTTAGTCAACCCACCTCCCGCAATTTCGCCGCAGCAGAGACCGATGTCACCTATCAGGAAATGCACGTCGAGATTGATCCTGCGATCAATA
>JBATMM010000584.1:0-4055 GCA_049289835.1 Saprospiraceae bacterium
GGCGTAGGTTAACCTACGTCTGTGCGTCTGCAAGGCTGTGCCTTGCGTTTTTTCGCGGAGAGAGAGGGATTCGAACCCTCGGTGCAGTTGCCCGCACAACAGTTTTCGAGACTGTCCCATTAAACCACTCTGGCATCTCTCCTTTTAATCTTACAAAAATTCAACGATATACTTATTCTTCTTCCCATTCTCAATCATCACAAATCTGTTGTGTAATAAATCTGGTGTCTTACACACAAAACTGATGTCCGTGTTTTTATCCTTATTCAATGAAACTGCATTTGATTCAATGGCACGACGTGCCTCACTTTTCGAAGCATTTATTTTTGTTTTTTCACTGAGCAAATCAATGATATTAATACCATTGATCAATTCATCCTTGTTGATTTGAAACGACGGAATTTCCTGACTGATCAATTCAAGACTCTTGACATCAAGACTTAATAGCTGCTCCTTACTAGCTTTTGAATTGAATAGGATATTCGAAACATTGTTAGCAGCTTCGTAAGCTTTCTCACCATGTATCCTGATCGTAAGTTCTTCTCCCAATATTGCTTTCAATGTATTTGGATCATGGCCAAAATCGGTTTCCAACAATTCTATTTCATCTTTCTTTAACAGAGAAAAGAATCTGTACAATTTCGGGAGATCTTTATCATCTACGTTTAGCCAGAATTGATAGAACTTATAAGGAGAAGTCATCGTTGGATCCAACCAAACATTTCCTTCTTCACTCTTGCCAAACTTTTTTCCATCCGCTTTAGTCAGTAGTGGAGTAGTGAGTGCGAATGCATTACTTCCCGAAATATTTCTCCTTATAAATTCTGTACCAGATGTAATATTTCCCCATTGATCAGAACCTCCCATCTGCAGCACACAATCATGATCACGATACAAACACAAAAAATCATAGGCCTGCAACAACTGATAGCTAAACTCTGTGTAAGACATCCCTGTGTCCATTCTGTTCTTGACAGAATCTTTGGAAAGCATATAATTAATAGTCAGATTTTTTCCAACATCTCTGAGGAAAGTCAGGACATTCATGTCCTTATAGAAATCCAGATTATTGACCAGTACGGCGGCATTGGGACCATCAAAATCCAGGAGCTTTTTGATTTGCACCACCTGATGTTCAAGATTTTTGTCAAGTTCATCATATGATTTCAATTCTCGTTCAGCATCTTTTCCGGAAGGATCACCGATTCGTCCTGTGGCACCTCCCATCAATACAATGGGTTTATGGCCTGATAACTGGAAAAATTTGAGGATCATGATCTGTACCAGGTTGCCTATGGTCATTGAAGGAGCAGTGGGATCAAAACCTATATACCCGGTCACCATACCACTGGCCAGCTTCTCTTCAACACCTGGTGTGAGGTCATGGATCATGCCTCTCCACTTCAATTCATCGATAAAGGTTTTCTTCATGTTACTGGTTCATTTGATCTAACGGGAGAGCAAAAATGAAAATTTGATCCCATATTTGAGGAAGAAAAAAAGGACCAAAGACCAAAGACCATGGACCATTTACGGATTCGAAGGTTTAATTGGTGGATTATGAACCCTGTATTGTTACAATTATCGTATTGAATTCTGAAATGATAGAATGAGGAGCTGAATTTTGAATATGGAATTTTGGATTTTGAAATTTTAAATATGAGTTACGAACCGTGGATAGCGAGAAAGTTGATGGCCTCAGGTGGGGGAGGATTTACGCGTATTATACTTTGGATTGCGACTGGGGCTGTGGGGCTTTCTGTGGCGGTGATGATAGTTTCGCTGGCGTTGATGACGGGGTTTAAGCATGAGATTACGAGGAAGATGTTTGGATTTTGGGGACATATTCATATTTCAGATCCAAGGTCAGTGAGGTCTTATGAGGCGCTGCCGTTTGAGTATGATTCGACAATGGTGCGGAATATTGAAAATATCAGGAAGGTAGATTATACACCTCCTGAAGGATCAAGATCAGGTGATAAAATGCAGACGTCCAAAGGTGGTGTTCATCATGTACAATCCTATATTTATTTGCCGGGAATCATTACGCATGATGAGCAACTTGAAGGAATCGTCCTCAAAGGAATCGGAAAAGATTATGACTGGAACAGTATCAATCAATTCCGGTTATCTGATTCGACATGGTCGTCACTTGCGATTGATGAACTCATTATTTCTCAGGTCACTGCTACTCGGTTAAAATTGAATGTGGGAGATAAACTGATCTTGTATTTTGTTCGTGATCAACAATTGCATCGACGATTTACGATCAAGGGAATCTACAAGACAGGTCTTGAAGAAAATGATTCAAAGTTTGCATTGGCCTCAATAGATCGTGTGAGAGAGTTGTTGGGTTGGTCGGATACGCAGGTGAGTGGCATTGAGATCGCGATTGACAATATTGATGATCTTAATCTGATCACGGATTATATCTACCAGGAAGAGATACCGCCACATCTGTATGCCGAAAATATTAAGGAGAAATTTCCAAGTTTATTCGAATGGCTTGAGTTGCAGGATATCAACACGATAGTGATCATCGGGTTGATGCTGGCGGTGGCGATCATCAATATGATCACGGCATTGTTGATCCTCATACTGGAGCGTACTCAGATGATCGGGATATTGAAAAGTATGGGTGCACGTGACAAATCGATACGACAGGTGTTTCTATGGTTTGCAATGTTTATTACCATTGGAGGAATATTGATAGGAAATGTGCTTGGGCTTGGCCTTGCATTACTGGAAGATAAATATCACTTTATCAAACTGAACGAAGCTGATTATTATCTCAATTATGCACCTGTCATGGTGATGCCCTGGCATTTGCTGGTGGTGAACATTGGGGCGTTAGTGATCATTGGAATTTGTTTGATTGCACCTTCGTTTTTAGTAAGTAAGATTAATCCGATCAAGACGATACATTTTAATTGAGAAAAAATATTGTATTTATGTATTTTGCTTCTGGCAAAAACTTATTTAACAAAATTTTAACTTGCCATTTCTGAATGAAATTACATATTTTCTTAATTTCACTTTCTCTCCTCAAAGAATACTTTTCAAAATTATACCTCATTATTAAATTTTTGTCTGTACCCTGATATTAGATTTTAAGCCTCACACCCAAATTTATACTTAGGCTCTTAAATTTTAAATTAGAACACCATGTCTAAAACCACTACTGAATTCCTTCAGTTTTTGAACAAAGTTTTCTTTGCTCAAAACAATCTGCCTATAACTACGCATGAGTAAACAGCTGACTGGTTCCTCTTGAGACCAGATCAGAACTGCTAGACGGTCCATAGGGCTAAATCAAGTAAGAAGAACATCAAATTTTCTAATGAGCACCAGCCTCTTTTGCCTGTGAAGCTATTTAGAGGCCAGTGCTTTTAATAACAATAATCATGAAAAATAATAAACAATTTCCATTTTTTCAATTTCTTATAGGAATGACTAAATGGGAATATATCCTAAACCTCCTTCATTGTTTACTATTTGTTTGTCTGGTAGGATTCTCTACTACAAACATTTCTGCATCAGTTACCATCGGATCAAATGCTAGCGTTCCTGTTTTAAATAGTGGAAATGTGAATTCACTATTTACTGTAGTCGATGGGGTCATTTCTCAGAACATCATTGTTCATGGTGATTTGGAGATCAACCTAAGCGGATTTACTTTCCAAGGGATTTCCATTTCCTTTGACGGCGGAGATTTAACTTTTAATGAATGCGGAGGTCCTTATCTGACTTTCAAAGCTTGTACTATTGAAGATGGTAATGAAATGGTGTTGGAAGATTCATATCTTCAAATCATAGGCACTGCTATTACAGATTGGTTTACTGTTGACCTTACAGGTCACTCAAGGATTGATACAGGGACTGGCTCATCGTTTTCGAGTATTTTTAACGTGGAAGTTCATAATCAAAGTACTTTCAATGCATATAGATTGAACACTGATGATGCCCCAATTACAATGGAGGGATTGAAGACTACTGTTATTTTACAAGAGTGTGTTCTTATCAACAACAACCCAGCAGCCGTCACGCTTCAGGGA
>JBATMM010000585.1:0-1914 GCA_049289835.1 Saprospiraceae bacterium
CGGTATATGGACATCATTGACGAGCAGCAAGAAAGTCTTAGGAGGAGTGACAATCGAAAAATCAGAGGATCTAAATTTTCTCAAAACGATTATTGAAGCCGGAAAACTGAAAGCAGTTATCGATAGAACATATGCATTCGAACAAATACCTGAGGCACACAGCTATGTGGAAAAGGGGCATAAAAGGGGGAATGTAGTGATCACGGTGGATAACGAATAGTTAGTCGTCGGTCAGTCTCCAAACGTCTTTTCGACTAACATTAATCTCCTGACGACCATTCAGCTCATTCAACATTTTCATTTCTGCACATGGCTTTGATTGTATTGTAATTTGCCTGCTCTTTAAAGGCATAAATATTTCAATATGAAAAAGTATCATTACACTGCGATGTTTGTATTCAGTCTTCTGGCCATTTCATGTTTTTCTCAGGGTCCCATGAAGATGAATCTACAGGAACTTTATAAAAAAAATGAAATTGAAGTATATAACAGAGAACTTACCCTCATCAATGAAAAATCATATCCGGGCATCCGTTTGAGCAAAGATTATGGAGAAGGAATAGCGTGGTTGAAGGACATTGATTTTTCAAAGGGTATATTGGAATTTGATGTAAGGGGAGAAGATGTGAAGCAACACAGTTTTGTCGGCATCGCCTTTCATGCGCAAAACGATTCCACATTCGAAGCCATATATTTACGCCCTTTTCAATTCAAATCGACGGATGAAACATTAAGGAGTCATTCTATTCAATATATAGCATTGCCCACTTTTACCTGGCAGGTGCTGCGTGCTAACTCCCCTGGCAAATATGAGCATGCCATTGACCCGTCTCCTGATCCGAATGGATGGGTAAGAGTGCGTATAGTGATAAAAGAGGCTACGATCTCAACTTATATCAATGGTGAAAAAGAACCCAGCCTGGTTGTTGAAAAATTTACGCCTTATACGCATGGATCCGTCGGCTTCTATGTAGCCGATACTTCGGGAGGTGATTTTGCAAATTTAATGATTACGAAATCAGAATGACACCCACATTTTTTTGAATCACTAGAAGACATAAAGCCACATGGGAGATTTTTATTCGATCCCTTCAGGATCGAACATCGCGCTCTGCATTTTATCCCCGGGTTGAAACCCGGGGCAATTCAATACTTAACTCAGAATCAGAGACACTCGAACGTCTAATCTCATATCTCATATCTCATATCTCATATCTCATATCTCACGTCTCACGTCTCGTATCTCACTACTCACAATGGTTGCTGAGCTGTAGCACATGGATGAGTCACGTTGGTCGAAGCACACTACATCAGCCTGTTCATCTTAAACGTGATCATAAAAATCAATCCCAGAACTAACACAGTTAAATGAATTCCAAAAAATAAATACTGCAATATTTTAAGCCCTCCACCACGCTGACTACTCAGGATGTAAAAAATACCACAGGCGATCACGACTACTTCAAAAAGTAATACAAGAATTTCTCTTAGTTCAAAAATATGTTGTGTGATTTGTATTTGTCGGATGACCCAATATAACAGAATGGCTGCCCCTGAGACTATATTCACGATGGATGCCAGGTAGGCGAACTTATGTGCTTTATATCCAATAGCCCAAATGGACAGGTATAGGATAATAGTGCCTATCAGAATAATATTGACCCATTGATCAGATTTGCTCATCATTTACATATTACTTATTTTGGAAAATACTACATTTCTTTGGAGTGATGAATACCCCAGCATTTATAAATGTACATTTAAAGGCCCTTTTAGCTAAAACTATTTAAATTTGACAATGTCGCGACTCATAAACATTGGCCTTCTTCTCTCCTTCCTCATTTGCTATCTGGAATGGGGACATGATAATTCTTCATTTGTTTTCCAGGTCGAATATTTGGTTTTCTTTCAAAA
>JBATMM010000586.1:0-24567 GCA_049289835.1 Saprospiraceae bacterium
TCTGTCTATTCAGGAATCTTTACATCCACAAGGCTATGATCAGAAGACTTGCTTTTTTAACATCACTGGTTGGCATTTTAACAGTGACGTCTCTATGTGGACAAGACATCCACTTTTCTCAATTCTATATGTCGCCCCTGACGCTAAACCCTGCCCTTACAGGTGTTCAAAACTGTAACACCCGTATTGTAGGAAATTATCGTAATCAATGGGCTTCTGTCCTGGGACAAAGCGCATACAACACGTATAGTGTGTCCTATGATCAGAAGATGCCTGTAGGCCGGTATGATTATTTCGGTTTCGGTGGCAATGTATGGACCGATGTAGCCGGACAGCTTGATTTCCAAACTCTGACATTAAAACTATCAGGAGCCTATAGCCGTAGAGTCGGTGGTGATAGAAAGAAAGCCAATTATGTAGTCGTGGGTGCTGAAGTGGGTGCTTCTCAGCGAAGCGTCAGTTTCATTAATGCCAAGTGGCCAGACCAAAATGATAATGGTGTTTTTAATCCGATTCTGGATTCCCATGAAGGCATTCTACCTGACAATTTTATTTTTGCTGATATCGGGCTGGGAGGCTTATGGTTTTCTGTGATCGACAAGCATACAAATTTCTATTTTGGTGGAGCCATCAATCACCTTAACCAGGCAAATGTTTCTTTCAAAAGTCCTGAAGTTGTTGAGAAATACTATACAAAATCGGTTTTCCATGCTGGTGGTGAGTTTCCATTGAATAGAAGTGTTTCTCTTGTACCGGGTGCAGTGTTTTTCAAACAAGGTCCTTCACTCGAAATCAATGCCGGAAATAGCTTCCGTTTCAATCTTGATAATGGTGGCGCTGATCAATCCTTCCAATTTGGAGGATGGATCCGATTGGCCAGGCATTTTACAAACCCTATTCTCGTAGATGCCATCATTCTCTCTACAAGGTTTGATTATTCTAACTGGGGTATTGGTTTCAGTTATGATATCAATACATCCAGCCTCAGTCAGGGCAGCAGGGGTAACGGTGGATTTGAATTCTCCATGGTTTATCTTGTATGCGGACCTCAGAATCGTGGTGTCTATTGTCCCAAGTTCTAAACGAATAACAAATAACAAGTAACGAGTTGCAAATCACATTTCAGATCAATAATCAATAATCAATAATCAATAATCAATATTTATTACTCGTTATTCGTTACTCGTTATTCGTTATTTTACAGCCCCCTTTGTCAGATTGTAGTCTCCATGACACTATATCTATTCACGACTTTAATTCTCTCAAGGGATGTTCAACAACACAAAAAATGACACTAAAGGCAAGACGAATGGTCTGATCACATCAGCTTCTGCCTCTTCAAGCAATAGCCTCGTACAAGGCACAAATATTGAAGGAAACGTACAAGCGGATAAAGACATTCGCATCGATGGCACTTTGAAAGGTACCCTCAATTGCAAAGGAAAAGTGATCATCGGCCCCACCGGTTATATCACAGGTGAAGTGCAGTGTGAAAATGCTGTGATTGAAGGCCGGTTCGAAGGCGTATTACTTGTCAATGATATCCTACATGTCAAAGAAACGGCCAGAATAGAAGGTGATGTGACTACCCAGAAATTAGTCGTTCAACCCGGATCCATCTTCAATGTTAAATGTAAGATGGGTGCCCAACATGCAAGTCCACGGAAGGTCTCATTGGATGAAGACGTAATTGAACTAAGTTCGCTGGGTAGTGCAAAAGCTACAATGTCCTGAACAGTGAAGGCTGATCCCAAATCACCTTCATCTAATAAATATCTGAAGTATAGTGGTATGGCCCTCCAGCTTTTTGCACTGATGGGTATAGCTGCATGGCTGGGACAAAAGATCGATAAAAAACTTGCTACATCAATACCCTATTTTACAGTATTTCTTCTCTTGCTTTTTACCAGTGGCTTCTTTTATATCCTGGTCAAAGAATTAAATCGTAAAGATGAGCCCTAAGCAATTTTTTGCAGGTCTGGCCATCACCAGCATTACTCAGATAAGTATCATCATGATATTGATCTGGTTGTTCGTTCCACTTAGAGTCCACACCGGTTTCATTGTCGTGACGATTGCAGCGATGATTATGTTTTGCACATTGTTATTTGGTGCTGCGAAAATATTAGCCCGTAGCTCTTACACTAAATTATATATCCAGTTGATCATGCTGGCCGTATTTATGAAGATGATTCTTTGTGTGGTATTGATCCTTGGATATCAAAAAGGATATGCGCCTGTTGATAATTCTTTTATCTGGCCATTCCTGGTGATCTATCTTTCATCCACCATTTATGAAGTCATCTTTCTTGAGAAAGTTGGCCGCGAAAAACAATCCTCTACCCCGTGATGAAATCCCAAAGCAAAACAACTATTGAAATTGATGGCGAAAGATTCGAAATGACAGCCAATGAAAGTGGAGTAAGTCATTCAACTATCAATGATCAAATGAATATGATCACCCAGGTTGACGGAGTCTACCAGTTTAAAGAAGGAAATACACTTCATCAGCTTAAAGTCATCGGGTATGACACCGAATCCCATATGTATAGCATTGAAATGGATGGGCAATTAAAGCAAGTCCGTATATATCGTGAATTGGATCTGATGATTGAAAAGATGGGACTTAATACCATGCATTCCAAAAAATTAAGCGTAATGGAAGCCCCTATGCCCGGTCTGGTGACATCCATCAAAATAGTTGCAGGTGATCATGTGACGAAAGGTACTACCCTCCTGATTCTTGAGGCCATGAAAATGGAAAATGTGATTGCGGCACCGCATGATGCGACGATCAAAGAAGTAAAAGTTAAAGTAGGACAGGCCGTGGAGAGAGGATTTCCGCTTGTGGAATTTGAATGATGTGTCGAAGCGAAACGTCAAATAAAGTGCCCTAGGCACGACCGATTTTGTAACGATGGAATTTATTCCGTCGCACTACACACAAGGCACAGCCTTGCAAACACTCGAACGTCGGTCAACCGACGCTCAACATGCGCTTTTTCTTTGACACTTCGGCTCCGCTCAACATGAATCTATAACTCGTAAATCGTCACTCGTAAATCGTCTTACTTTTTATAATTCTCTTCAAAGAATGCCTTATATGCATCCAATGATCTCGCTTTAATGACCTCACGATAATTTTTCTGAGAGATCGCATAGACCTGATAGATCGCATTGGAAGGTAAAAAGTCCTTTGGATTGCGAATTGCGCTATCATAATATTTCATCGCCTTTTCTTTTGTGGTGAATGACCTTTCAAGAATTAATGACTGATTTTTTGAAGGATCAAAGACAAGGCTTGTCATCTTAATATTATCCAGTTGGAAATATTGCTGATTAAATTTTGCTAATGCAATTTTGGTATCCTGTATACTTAATTCATCCTGATTCTGAACATAGACAATGATGAAATGAAGTGCATTATCCTCTACCACAAATTGGGCATCGCCTAAACCGGTCTCACCATAAACACTATTAGCATTATTGTCTCCCAGCAGCAGAAGCATGTCTTTTGCCTTCTTATCTTCATCGGTATTGGGATACTTAGCGATGATGTCTTTCAATGCATCTACATAAGCGTCCTTACCCATTTTTGCACCCGTGCTCATTGCTTTGAGCAGATCAAATTTAGCCATCAGGGAATTGTTGACTCCAAATTTTTCGCCGACATCAGCGATACGCTGGAGTACAACATCATAATTCTTCTGTTCGAATAAACTATACGTTTCGTCGTAATAGGCCATCAATCGCTCATGTTCAGATTGCTGACTGGCCGCGAAATTCGGATCCGAAAGAACTCTTGCAAAACGAGAATTCGGATATTCGGAAATGAGCAGTCCTTTATATTTTTCCGTTCGTAGAAGATCACCGGCTGATAAAGAAGAGAGATAAAGCTGATAATAGGTTTCAAGCTTTTCAGGCGCATCCGGATATCGTGACAAAAGTTTTTCTAAAATATCAATCGAACTTTGAAAGTCCTGCAATCTGTCCCTGTAAAGCTGGCCCAGCAAAAGCATAGACTTCCTGATCTGCGCATGTGATAGAGCTCTGGCCGTATCGTTCTTCGGAACATCCTTAAAGAAATTTTCAATTTCACTTTCATAGAGTCCGATATCACCATTACCTGACTGGGCGGCCTCAGCTGTTGAGGCATATTGACTGGCTTTAGAACTTACACCCCAGTAATCAGTGAGTGAAATATCACCCCAGGTCTTATCAAATTCACGTTTTGCCTTCTTCAGATTTTTTTGATCAAACGCCCAGAATGTACTTGCTACGGCACTGCCGCTGACCTGGCGAACTGCTGGCACTCCATTTTGAATAGCGGGAGAAGGAGATGTACCCTTGCCTACCTGGCTGGCTGCATATTTGCTTTTAGCTGCTGCATCCGCTTCTTCTTTCTGTTTAGCTTTTTTAAGTTCACGGGCTATGTCTTTAAGTTGATCTTCATTCATGTAGGAAAGCTTCAATAAACTATCCTGTAACGTGATCGTGTTGAGATTCATAGCGATATCACTGAGATTGTCGCCCATCTTTTTAACAAACTTGTAGCGCGGGTCTGTTTCAGACATTACTGCAGCGCAGGCTTTAAATGCAGCCTCAGCTTCTACAAATTGAAGTTGTTTAATATACAATGTCGCGAGCAAATACTGGCTTTCCACTTCCTGAAATTTATCGCCCTGTACATTTTCAATACTCTTTTCAAGATGTCCTATTGCGGTGGCGACATCATTGTTGTCTAATGCAAGTGTTGCCAATACGAAGTATATGCGGCCCAGAAATGGTTTATTCTTTTCGTCCTTCAGCATTTTTTCAAGACTTTGCTGCGCTTCAGCAGAAGTCATGGTCTTATTACGCACTGATGATCTGATGATACTCAGCTTCGTATTGAATTCCATGTCATATTTATTGCTGAAATCCAATGATTTCTGATAGAATTCACTGGCCTTTGCCACATTTCCATCGCGGTCATATAATTGGGCGATGATGTAAGCATATCTTGCTTTGTTGGCCCTTTTTGATGCTCGCTCAATCGCTTGTTCAAGAAAAGGAATGACCTGAGGATAATTTTCACGAACCATATGATAATAGGCTCTTGCTACAGGAAGTTCTTCATAAACTTTTGGAGGAAGGACATCATCTGATTCCAGACGTCTGAATTGATAATCTGCGGCTGTCCAGTTTTGACGTTCTATATATGATTTGGCTAACCATAAAATGGCTTCATCATACACCGGAACGTGGCCAAGCAAACCAACATGTTCTCCTTCAGCTTTTGCTTTCGCTCTTATTTCAGCTGCTGTGGGTTCATATTTCTTAAGATCTGAAGTCGGAAGTACAGTTGTTGCATCGGGTCCTTTTGTAGTACCTGGCCGTTGCACATCGTCAGTGCTTTTTCCTTTCTTCTTCAGCTTATGGATTTGCTTGTTATACGCTTTACGTTCCCTTTCTGCTTTTTTACGAACACGTTCAAGTTCTTTCTTTCGCTTATTGGCTTCTTTTACCGCATTTGTTTTACCGCTTTTATTTGCCTTATTTAATCTCTTTGACTTTTTATGAAGAGATGTATGCTTGCCATTTGGAAGGAATTCATCCTGGTAGAATTCGAGAGCGTCTTCAGCAGCTTCGTAATCTTTTTTCAGGTAAAGAGCTTTCCCGATCAGGAGATAACAATCATCAGCCCAATCACTGTATTCGTGCAATGTGACGACGACTGAAACTTTTTTGATGGCTTCGTCGAGATCTGCTTTGACAGCATCTGCATTTTGAACAGCGGCATATTCGTAGATGGGCAGGATCTCGTTGAAATTGTCCTCATGTTGAGTTTCAAGGGTGAGAACACTGTTATTCACCAGTTCATTGGCATTGAACCATCCGTTGTACTTGGCGGTCACGTTATGGTAGAATTGCCCTACTTTTGACATATCCTGATGGCTCTTCGTTGTCACGCAACCCCAGATCATTCCCAGCGTCAAAAAGATCAAAAGTGTATTTTTCACGTTAATACGGTATAGCATTTATATGATTTGAAGCTGAAAGGTTGTTTCCTGCCAGGCGTTTAATCTTATAAACTGATTAGGAGGCAAATTTATTTCAAAATCATCACTACACCCAATTTCCTATGATGGAGCAAGGAAAGACCAGAAAGCGGCATTGGCACACCATATACAGGCTTGTTCTTCGAAAAGATGATACCCTTGAAGAAGTGGGCTCCTATCGCCTTACGTTGCTCAATCTATATGTCCTTCTTTCTTCGATCATACTGGTAACCATGGGGATCATGATCGTGGTGATCTTCTTTACCCCACTTAAAAGACTTGTGCCCGGATACGCCATGCCGAGCCAACACCCTGATTTTATCCGTTTAGCTAAGAAAGTGGCCGCCCTTGAAACAGAACTGGTTGATTATAAACAGTATTACGATCATTTCAACCAGATGATCAGCATGTCGGACAGTATAGGAAAGTCAAATGTCGTCCGGACCCCAAACGAAGAAAAAACTCCTGAGGAAAAATCATTGTCATGGGAAAAGGATAGCGCGGAGCCATCCAGGCCTGTTCAAACTATTCAGGTAAAAAATTCAGCTACACCATCTGTATTGAAGCCGGCTGATTATCTGTATCTGATTCCACCGATATCAGGCGTCATCAGTAGCAAATTTGATCCTTCTCAGGATCATTTTGGGGTGGATATCCTCGCTCCTCATGATACCCCGGTGAAGGCGATCTGGGATGGCCATGTGATTACTGCCGACTGGACACTGGAGACCGGGTATACTATCGGAATCCAGCATAGTAATGACATGGTGTCCTTTTACAAACATAATGCTACGCTGTTAAAAAGAAATGGTGCTTTCGTCAGGGCTGGCGAGGCCGTAGCCATCATAGGAAATACCGGGAAATTATCTTCAGGTCCCCATCTGCATTTTGAGCTCTGGATTCAGGGAAGGCCTGTGGATCCCACCGACTACATTGATTTTTAAGTCTTCGACTGAAATTTAGTCTTTTAAGAAGTTGATATACAACTATTTGCAAGTGAATTATTGAGTTTAAGACTGCCGCCCCTATCTTTGATCCTATCTTGACCATTTAAAATAATAATGAGCGAACAACCTCCATTAATCCCCTTGTACAATGAGAAAGGGGAGAAGATGAGTCCTTTACTCCCTGAAGAGCTAAAAAACTACCTGATCGATATCGATGGTACGATCTGTGATGATATCCCCAATGAGGAACCTGAACGAATGGTCGATGTACCCTACTATGAAGATGCTCTGGAAATCATCAACAAATGGTATGACGAAGGGCACATCATTACGTTTTTCACATCACGTACAGAAGTACATCGAAAGATTACAGAAGATTGGTTAGCAAAATGCGGTTTCAAATATCATGGCCTGCTCGTCGGAAAACCACGCGGTGGAAATTATCATTGGATCGATAATCACAACGTACGGGCTACCCGGTTCAAAGGGAAGTTTACAAACTTAGTTTGGCGTACAAAAGATATAGAAGTATTCGAACCCTAAGGGAATTTTTGATTTTCGATTTTCGATTTTCGATTTTAGTCCTCGTGAATGAACATTATAAGCTCCGTAGGAGCGGAATATCTGTAACAAAACCTGCATCATAATCTTTAAGCTCCATCGGAGCGAAATATTTGAGCGCGTTGACTCTCTTCTCTAGAGAGAGCAGAATTATTCGAAAAATTGCTATACAGGAGCTTTCAGTCTTTGTCAATAATTGCTTAGATCAATATTCCGCTCCGATGGAGCTCCCATAGGTTTTTGTTGTTCATTAGTTACAGATATTTCGCTCCGATGGAGCTTAGCGCTAATTATATCTCCCTACGAATTCATTTGCGACAATATATTGCGTTAAATACTTTTGTTTTAGTGAATGATATCCTATCCTTTTTTAGAAATAATTCTGGACTTTTTAAGCTCCATCGGAGCGAAATATCTGTAACCAAAGGCGAATAATAATTCTAGAGCTCCGTAGGAGCGAAATATTTGAGTACGTTGACTCCCTTCCATATGGCGAATAACATAACTTGTTACAGGCACAAAGTCCATTTAACGGAGATTTTAGTTTCTAACGCTTCGCGCTTTATTTTACTATTTAATCTGTTACTAATTTCCAGAATTATAGTTAACACGACCCCACTGCTCAACACTCTTTGCTCTTCGCACTTTGCTCATTTTTTCAACAGATTTTTAACTGCAGCATCGACCGAAGGAAATTCGAATTGAAATCCTTCGCTCTCAATTTTTTCAGAGGAAGCATTACAACTTTCAAATAGAATTCTGTGTGTCTCCCCTAAAATTGTTGCTATCACTAATTTAGGTGCCCCTACAACTAGTCTTTTAGACTTTAAATAATGATTGATTGTTTTTGTCAGGATTTTATTTGATACAGGATGAGGTGATGATGCCAGGTATACATCTTTTGCATTTGCATCCTCCATGCAGAAAAAAATCATTCGGATCAAATCATGAATATGTATCCATGACCAGATCTGCTTCCCATTTCCAAAATAAGACAAGACGCCAAAACCGGGAGTGCTGATGATTTCTTTTAAAGCACCTCCGTCTAAGCTCAACACAATTCCTGTCCGGAGGATGACAGTTCTGATACCTAATTTAGCAATAGCCTCATGGCCTGATTCCCAGTCAATCGTAGTTTTAATAAGCCAATCATCACTATTGACGATAGGCGTGTCTTCATTGACAATTTCATTTCCCCTGTCTCCATAAATACCTATACCTGAGACGCCCAGATAAAATGGAGCGGAGAGCCGTCCTTCACGCACATATTTTTCAATCGTATGACAAGAATCAATGCGGCTTAGATAAATTTCTTTTTTCCTTTTTTCTGTCCATCTGCCCGATGCTATGGAAGCACCCGCAAGGTTGATGATAGCTTCAAAAGTTTCATTATTCTTTAGATCTATAGTACCCTTTTCAGGATCCCAGACAATCCTTCCGGGACCGTCATGTCTACTCAGGATGGTTGATTCCCATCCCTGAAGATTGGCTTCTTTGGCCATGGCAGATCCGATCAATCCACTTCCACCGGCTATGAGGAGTCTCTTTTTCATGTTTTCTACAACATCATTTTAAGGTATTGGTTAAAAAAAGTGCCTATGTTCTGATTTTGAAATTCTATTTATCATCAAGGATAACCATCAAAAACCATCCTCATCACTATCTTTGGTCAATGGTAAGAAGGGCTTCAACACACATAAGTGCAATATTATGTCTGTCAGTATTGATCATGACATCATGTAAAACAGGTACAGATACATCAACTCCACTCGCCGTTTCCGTGCG
This sequence comes from Saprospiraceae bacterium, assembly GCA_049289835.1. Lineage (GTDB taxonomy): Bacteria > Bacteroidota > Bacteroidia > Chitinophagales > Saprospiraceae > Opimibacter. The sequence goes on from JBATMM010000586.1 coordinate 9,335, forward strand.
CATACCTATAGAACCTGAAACACTAAATCCTTTATTTGCAAAAAGCTCGTATGCCACGCAGATATCGAGCCTCATTTTATTACCTGTGGCAGATTATGATCCGGTAAGTTTGAAATTATCTCCATTACTGATCACCGAAATGCCGGTGGCTGAAAAAGTCACAGAAGGAAAGCATATTGGTGGACAACGATATCAGTTGCATTTCAGACCTGAAGCCACATGGTCTGATGGAAAGCCTGTGACGACGGAGGATTATCTCTTTACCTTAAAAGCTATTTTTAATCCTTACGTCTCCGCACCAACCACACGCGGGCTTTTAAACTTCATCAGTGAAGTTGAAACTGATCCCAATGATCCTTTACATTTATCTGCATATGTCGACAGCTCATATATACTGGCGCTTGAAGTAGTCACTAACTTCAATTTATATCCCGCGCATCTTTACGATCCGCAAAATTTCATGGGCAAAATCACATTGAATGAACTGCGCGATCCGAACAAGAAATGGTCTGCTGAACAGGACACCCTGCTTAAGCAATTTGCGACTTCGTTTGAATCACCACATTTTGGAAGAGAAATGGTGAGTGGTGCCGGTCCATATGAATTGGACAACTGGACAACCGGAGAATTCATCAGGTTGAAGCGAAAGATTAATTATTGGGGTGACAAAGTACCCAATGCACCGCTATTAATTCAAGCCTATCCAACCGAAATCACTTACAAAATAATCACAGATGCGGCCACAGCAGAAGCTGCGCTCAAATCCGGTGAAGTGGATGTGATGGGAGATGTAAGCCCTGCTACGTTTGTCAAAATGAAAGCTGATTCACAATGGTCTGCAAAATTTCAGTTTGCAAGCCCGGGCTTATTACAAATGAATTATTTGTTGCTTAACAATCGAAAACCGGTTCTTGCTGACAAAAGAATTCGACAGGCCCTGGCCTACTGTTTGGATTATGATGGCATCATGAATAATCTTCTTCAGGGTCTGGGGCAACGAACTGTAGGTCCAATCCATCCGAGTAAATCATATTATGACAAAGATCTCAAACCTGTCTCTCAGGATATCAACAAGGCAATAGCCCTTATCAAAGAAGCCGGATGGAAAGACTCCAATGGAAATGGAATTCCGGATAAAATGATTGATGGGAAACTTCAAGAATTAAGCATTGGAATAAAAATTACTGCACAAGAAGAAGGCAAAGCCATAGCTAATATTCTGAAAGAAAATGCAAAGAAGGCGGGCATTGAAATAAATATTGAAGTGCTTGAAACCAGCCAGTTCAATGAGGACCGGCGACAGAATAATTTTGATATCGAGCCTATGCGTATGCGATCAAACCCAACCTTCGACGACCCATATCAGAATTGGCACTCTGAAAGTGACAAACCGGGCGGAGGTAATGTCAGTGGTTTCCATAGCATGGCTGTTGATAGCGTGATCAATGAAATCCGTACCGATGCTTCAGATCACGAAAGAGATCATGACTATCATTCTCTGCAGGAAATCATTTACGAAGAGCAGCCTGTCATATTCCTGTATGTTCCACTTGAACGGATTATTGTTTCTAAAAAATTTGAATTTCTTTCATCTTCCAAGAAACCCGGTTATTTTGAAAACCTTTTCAAACGTGCGGCATAATCAGGATGAACAATGATTTTATCGCTCATCAGGAGATTTAGTAATGCCATTCTATTATTGTGGTTCATTTCTATTATAGCTTTCTGGCTTAGCAAGCTTGCTCCGGGGGATGAAGTGATGGATTATCTGAGCTTAGATGATCCGCGATACAATATCAATTCAAATCCACTTGAACTTCAAAACGCTTATCTGCAGATAGCCCATCGACGCGGATTGGATCTTCCGATGTTCTATTGGTCTTTCTCACCAGGTTTTTATCCCAAGAATGTAAATCTTATCCTTCCTCTGGATGAAAGAAAGTCATTGAAATCATGGATCGATCAATCGAAGAATGGAACTGAATCCCTTCTGCTTCATAATCAATTGAAATCAGGATTGCAGACGTATTGCACTATCAACAATTCCCTACCGGCTCACGATGTTCTGTGTCGGAATTTCAACAGCGCATTAAAAACAAACGATTTGAAGGTGTTGCAAAAAAACATACTCCTTCTGAAGGATGCCCTATTGAAAGATTCAATCGGGAATCCGGTAATCACAAATCAATTGACCGCAATACAAACGTCATGTGATAAATTAATGCAGAAAGAAAATTCAAATGTGGTCACCGCATGGATCCCATTGATTGAATGGAATGGGGCACACAATCAATACCATCAATGGATGTCAGGATTACTTTCGCAGCGGCCGCTGACATCGCTTGTTGACGGGCTGAATGCGTGGACAAAAATATATGATGCACTGAAGTGGACATTATTATTAAATGGCCTTGCATTTTTGCTTGCTATCATACTTGGTGTGGGCATAGGAATATGGAGCGGGGCACATGATGGCCGGCCTATAGAACGAATCGTAAACTGGATATTATTCGCATTCTTTGCACTTCCATCTTTCTGGCTGGGCACACTATTCATATATTCACTTACATCCGGAGAATGGTTATCCGTTTTCCCATCCGGCGGATTAGGTTCTTATCAAAGAGCAGGATCTGTGATAGAGAAATGGAGCATTTTGTTTTCACATCTCTTCTTGCCTGTCATGTGTCTTGCCCTTGGCGCACTGGCCTATGTATCAAGACAAATGAAACAATCTATACTTCATCAACTGGGGCAGCCTTATGTAAAAGCATTGCGGGCGCAGGGTATTTCGGAGCGAACAATCATGAGGAGGCATGTGATCAGGAATGCATTGTTTCCCGTGATTACGATCATAGGGGGTTCAGTTCCGGCATTGCTTTCAGGATCATTGATCGTTGAGGTTATCTTCAGCATTCCCGGTATGGGAAGGTTGATGTACAATAGTTTGCTTGCGCATGACTGGCCGGTTGTGTTTCCTGTGCTGATGTTAGGCGCAGCCATTACTATATTTTCATACGTACTGACTGACGTTGTGTATAAATGGGCCGATCCAAGAGTTAAAACAGTTTAAGATTGAAAAAAAAGGTGCTGTCATATTTCGCTTATTTGCCCGGATGGAAATCAAATGTGAGCTTGCGCTTATCATGGCTTTTTATTTTTATGGTGAGTATCATCGCTATATTCGGACCTTTTATTTCAAATGAAAAACCATACAGATGTATTCTTGAAGGGCATACGTATTATCCACTGTTCTCCGGTATTTCAGAAGCAGAGCTTTCTACACTTCATCCGGCATTTTCACCCGTGGATTGGCGATCAACTTCATTTGAATCAATCTGGCGTCCACCGATTCCATATAGTCATTCTACTATCGATCTTACGTCCGGAAGTCATCTTAGTCCAATTGCTTCTCAACCATTGCACCTGAGATTCCGCCATTGGATGGGAACTGATGCTCTGGGAAGAGATGTGTTGGCAGGAATGATTCGTGGATGCAGAGTCAGCTTATGGATTGGGTTCGGCTCCATGCTGCTTGCATTATTTTTTGGTGTGCCTCTTGGGTCTGCTGCAGCCTATTGGGGGAATCGCAAATGGAGAGTTTCATGGATTCAGGTCATCGAAACAATTATCTTTTTAATATTACTTTTTTGTGTTTGGTGGCTACCTTTCAGTATTCTATTGAAATACTTAATCTCATTTGTATTGATCATTGGAGCTGCATTGATTTTGAGTTACTCACACAGCATAAAGTCAAAAAAAACAGGGATTCCACTCGATACCATTGTCATGAGTCTGATCAGTATTATTGATAGTTTTCCGGGCTTGTTTATCATCCTGATACTCCTGGTCATATTGCCAGTAAAAGGCCTGGTGACGGTGATGTTAGCTATTGCATTATTACGATGGCCTGTGATGGCGCGCTATATGCGGGCTGAAGTATTCAAAATGAAGGAGAGTAATTATATTAAAGCAGCACAACTACTGAATACATCAGATATAAATATTTTAAAAAACCATCTGGTACCTTATGCGTTCAGGCCTGTGATGATCACTTTTATATTTGGTGTGTCCTCTGCTATTCTCGCAGAATCTTCTCTTTCGTTTTTAGGAATCGGATTGCCTGCTGAAGAAATGAATTGGGGAAGATTGTTATCACAGGCACGTAATCATTTCGATGACTGGTGGCTTGTATTCTTTCCGGGATGTGCTATATTCTTTACGCTGCTATCATTGTATACGATAGGCAATAGGTTACAAAAAAGTGTAGAGCATGGAGTACCGGACATACATCAGATTCCGCTGATCACTGAATGACGCATTCATTCATTTCGACTCCTGGACTTGCATCGCAGCTTTCTTGTACTAATTGGAATGTTTTACCTTCTTTCCTGTCTTGTATTTTCCCTTTATCTTCTTATGATATCCTTTGGGTGGCAGTAATCCGGACTTGGTTTTGCTGACCTTATACTCTCCGTTTTTATCCACCTGAGATTGGGCCGTTTCCGCCGGGCAGCCTGATTTTCGACTACAGGAGGGGGCTAAAAGGGTAATAGATGCTATTAAAAAAAGACAAAGAATGTTCTTCATGCCCTAAAAATAGGGCTTTTAGGCCGTCCAAATGAAAGAAAGTCAATAAAATCAGGCATTTCAGCCATTTTTTCATACATAATGCTTGTTTATAATATATCCGCGACCTACATTTGTTCGATTTTAATTTATTGTTTAACATTAATAAGCTGATAATGAACAAAGGCGATTTAATTGAAGCTATTGCTAAGGGATCTGATTTGACAAAAGCAGATGCTGGCAGGGCTCTAGATGCTACTCTTGATGCAATAGGAAAAACACTCAAGAAAGGCGACAAAGTTACTCTTCCTGGATTTGGTACTTTTTCTGTAAGCAAGCGTGCTGCCCGTATGGGACGTAATCCTGCCACAGGTGAAGCCATCAAAATCAAAGCCAAGAAAACACCAAAATTCAAAGCTGGAACAAGCCTGGTAGAAACTGTAAAGTAATACCCGTCGTTTCGTTTTGATATTGCAGATGTCTTTGACAAATGCAATTGGCTGAAGAAGGCAGTCTGCAGGCAGATTGCCTTCTTCTATTTCTACTCTACCCCCTGCCCCCTATGCTTCGACCTGCATCACTCATCCATGTGCTACAGCTCAGCAACCGGGGGGAATTGTTTATAAATCGATTATATATGAAAGACATTCAGGAGTTAAAAAAAATCTCAAGCCAGGTGAGGCGTGACATCGTCCGCATGGTACATGCATGTCAGAGTGGTCATCCTGGTGGATCATTAGGCTGCACTGATTTTATGGTTGCACTATATTTCCACTTCTTAAGATATAGACTGCCCTTCTCTATGGAAGGACATGGAGAGGATATGTTTTTTCTTTCGAATGGACATATCTCACCGGTATGGTATAGTGTTCTGGCGAGGAGTGGTTTTTTTCCTACAATTGAATTAGCTACGTTTCGCAAGATCAATTCAAGATTACAGGGACATCCTGCTACGCATGAAGGCCTGCCAGGCATCAGGGTTGCATCGGGATCATTAGGTCAGGGACTTTCTGTTGCGATTGGTGCCGCATTAGCGAAGCGTCTTGATGGAGATCAAAACATGATCTATGTGTTGACAGGTGATGGCGAACTGGAAGAAGGGCAAGTATGGGAAGCTATCATGTCAGCAGCACATTATAAACTGGACAACATCATCGTCACCGTTGACTGGAATGGTCAGCAGATTGATGGACCTACAAACGAAATCATGTCATTGGGTGATCTTGAAGCTAAATGGAAATCATTTGGATGGCATGTTCTTCACATGGATGGGAACGTGATCGAAGATGTGATTAAAACATTTGAACATGCAAGAGAACAAACCGGAAAAAAACAACCTGTTGTCATCCTGATGAAAACAGTGATGGGTTTCGGAGTTGATTTCATGATGGGAGGCCACCATTGGCATGGCATCGCACCGAATGATGAGCAGTTGATTAGAGCGCTTACGCAGCTTGAGGAAACTGCAGGTGATTATTAGCAGGGAGCAGGGAGCAGGGAGCAGGGAGTAATCAGTAATCAGTAAAAATCAAATTTGCGTTAATTAGCGAAATTTGCGGCAAGGAAGGAAATGTGGCAATGTGATAATGTGGTAATGTGATAATGTGATAATGTGATAATGTGAATTATAAATTTAAAATTGAATCAAGAGTCCGATATCCGAAAAAATATAAACTATGTTAACTGATTTTCCAATAACAGGTAAGAAAGCAACACGTGATGGTTTTGGTGATGGTTTAGTCATCGCCGGTCAGCAAAATAAAAATGTTGTTGCACTATGTGCAGATTTATTGGGATCATTGAAGATGAATGCTTTTGTCAAAGAGTTTCCTGAGCGATTTGTGCAAGTGGGAATTGCAGAAGCAAACATGATGGGGATAGCAGCAGGTCTGGCGACAGGAGGGAAAATACCTTATACCGGAACCTTTGCTAATTTTTCAACTGGTCGCGTTTATGATCAGATCAGGCAATCGATAGCTTACTCTCATAAAAATGTAAAGATTTGTGCTTCTCACGCCGGGCTAACATTAGGTGAAGATGGCGCGACTCATCAGATCCTTGAAGACATAGGGTTGATGAAGATGCTTCCCGGGATGACAGTGATCAATCCTTGTGATTATAATCAAACTAAAGCTGCAACAATCGCGATTGCAGAACATTATGGCCCCGTCTATTTACGTTTTGGCCGTCCGTCATGGCCTATCTTCATGCCTGAAAATATGCCTTTCGAAATCGGCAAAGGAATATTAATGAATGAAGGAAGTGATGTCACCATTATTGCTACCGGTCATTTGGTTGCCTATGCTATGGAGGCTGTGAAAAAATTAAATGATGAAGGCATCAGCGCTGAATTAATAAATATACATACGATAAAACCCCTTGATGAAGAAATCATATTGGATTCCGTTTCTAAAACAAGATGTGTCGTAACTGCTGAAGAACATCAGCGTAATGGTGGATTGGGTGACTCCATCGCCCAGTTGCTTTCCCGAACAATGCCAACACATCAGGAGTATATCGCTGTAAATGATAGTTTCGGTGAGAGTGGTGTGCCTGAATTGCTTTTAGTAAAATATGGATTGACTCCGGAAAATATTACGAATTCCGTAAAGGAAGTCCTGAAAAGGAAGGAAATGGTCGGTTCCTTTAGCTCCTAAGTATCTTTCGTTTCGACTCCGCTCAACGCTCAACGACCGATACAAGTTTCCAGCTTTTCATTTGGGCTTCGCTCAATGAAGAACATATTTTATTCCTATTGAATTTTTTCGATTTCATTCTATTTTCATTTTTCATAAAGGGTCAGTTTTCTATCTAAGCCTTCGCCTTTCCTTTTACTACCTTTGACGTCCTTAAATATTTAATACAAATGAGTTCTAACGAGACACAGGGCTTTGGCACCAAAGCCGTACATGCAGGCGTAACACCTGATCCTACTTCAGGCGCTATCATGACCCCTATCTACCAGACGTCAACATACGTTCAGGAAGCTCCGGGAAAACATAAAGGATTTGAATATGCACGGACACATAATCCAACTCGTGATGCACTACAGGCCAGTATTGCTGCACTGGAGAACGGGAAATATGGTATTTGTTACAGCAGCGGATTAGCAGCCATGGATGCCGTCATCAAATTATTCCAATCCGGTGATGAGATATTGTGTGCAAATGATTTGTATGGTGGTTCGTACAGACTGCTTACAAAAGTATACGGACCGATGGGTATCAGGAGCCAGTATATTGATATGACCAATCTGGAGCTTTTGAAAAAGTCCATTCGCCCGGAAACAAAACTGATCTGGCTTGAAACACCTACGAATCCCACGCTCCAAATTCTGGATATCAAGGCAATATGCAACATCGCCCAAGAAAAGAATATTCCGGTAGCGGTTGACAATACCTTTGCTTCGCCTTATTTGCAAAATCCATTAGCCCTTGGTGCCACAATCGTCCATCATTCCATCACAAAATATATTGCAGGGCATAGTGATGTGATCATGGGTGGCCTCATCGTCAATGATGATGCATTGGCTGAACAACTTAAGTTTTTACAAAATGCAAGCGGTGCTGTACCCGGACCACAGGATTGTTTCCTGACATTGCGCGGTATTAAGACATTGCATATTCGCATGGATCGATCTTGTGAAAATGCGATGAGGCTCGCGCAATATTTGCATGATCATCCCCGTGTCGCTAAAGTGATGTATCCCGGATTGAAAGATCATCCACAACATACATTGGCAGCCAGCCAGATGAAAAATTTTGGTGCCATGATTTCCTTTGATCTGAAAGATGACAGTATCGATGCAGCTAACCGTGTATTGGGCGGAACCAAACTTTTCTCTCTTGCAGAATCACTGGGTGGTGTTGAATCACTGATCGGTCATCCCGCATCAATGACACATGCATCCATACCTAGAGAACAGCGATTAGCTTCAGGGCTGACAGATTCACTTATACGGTTAAGTGTAGGGATAGAGAGTTATGAAGATCTTGAAAAGGATATCGCCCAGGCTTTGAGTTAAATGATTTTTCATTGCCTCGGATACGGTTGATTTTGCTACAACGCATTAATAAATGGTACGATCTCCCGTGATGTTGCTATTTGTGGAAGTGGTGTTGGAGCTTGTATTATTGCAAATAAAATACCTGGCATCAGAGCCTGTCTCATACATGAAGAGTTTTCAGCGAAACAAGGCGTCGAGGATGATGATATGAATATGATTTGTCCTGGTGGACGCGTGATTGATCAGCAACTTGCATGGACTCTGACGACCACTTTTCTGAATGCAAGATTCAGTGGACTGGAAAGACATATTTGTCGACTTGGCAAAATGAAAGCAATTGAAAATAAATAAAATAAATATCAACTATGGACCTGAGTGTTACAGCAGGTAAAACTGCTCCCCAAGAAATACTGGTAAATGTCCCCAGGCTTATATCCGCGTATTATACCGGAATACCTGATCCTTCGGTGTCTGAGCAACGGGTTGCATTTGGTACATCCGGTCATCGTGGGTCTTCGTTTAAAAATGCTTTTAATGAAAGGCATATCCTGGCGATCACTCAAGCCATATGTATGTATCGTCAAACTCAAAAGATCGATGGTCCATTATTTTTAGGATTTGACACCCATGCGCTTTCGGCACCTGCTTTTTCTACTACAATGGAAGTGCTGGCTGCCAATGGTGTTGATGTCATGATTGCCGAAGGAGATGAATACACTCCTACTCCCGCCATTTCTCATGCTATACTAAAATACAATCATGGTCGCACGACAGGTCTGGCGGATGGTATCGTGATCACACCATCTCACAATCCTCCGGATGATGGTGGATTTAAATACAACCCGCCAAACGGGGGACCCGCAGGAGGTGAAGTGACGAGTTGGATTGAGTCAAAAGCAAACGAATTACTGTTGAATAATCTTCAGGAGGTAAAACGAATATCATTGGAGAATGCCCTTCGCTCCTCTACTACACATCGACATGATTATCTCAACAATTATGTGCATGACCTGGGTGACATCATTGATATGAATCTCCTCCGCGATTCGAAGATCAGGATGGGTGTAGATCCGCTTGGTGGTGCAGGTGTTCATTATTGGGAACCTATAGCCGATCGTTATCATCTGGACTTAACTATATTAAATAAAAAAGTAGATCCTACTTTCAGTTTTATGACAGTTGATTGGGATGGGCAGATTCGAATGGATCCTTCTTCTCCGTATGCCATGAAAGGTTTGCTGGCAATGAAAGATCAGTTTGATATTTCCTTTGCATGTGATACAGATCATGACAGACATGGGATTGTAACAAAAAGCTCCGGTCTGTTAAATCCTAATCATTATCTATCTGTTGCTATTTTCTATCTCTTGCAAAATCGTCCGGGATGGCCTGTCACCGCTTCGATCGGTAAAACGCTTGTGAGTAGTCAGCTCATCGATCGTGTTGTAGCACATGCCGGCAGAAAACTTTATGAAGTGCCTGTTGGCTTCAAATGGTTTGTTGACGGACTGATTGACTCATCACTATGTTTTGTTGGAGAAGAAAGCGCAGGGGCTACATTTCTTCGTATGGATGGAAAAGTCTGGACGACGGATAAAGATGCTTTTGTCCCTGCTTTGCTATCCGCTGAGATCACTGCGAAAACAGGAAAAGATCCGGGTGTAATTTATGATGAATTGACACAAGCTCTTGGCTTACCTTTTGCTGATCGCGTTGAAGCAAAAGCCACACCTGCGCAAAAAGAAAAATTAAAAAAACTTTCCGCTGCCCAGATAAAACAAAAGGATCTGGCGGGTGAAAAAATAAAAAATATCCTAACTAACGCACCGGCTAATAACGCAGCAATTGGTGGATTAAAAGTTGAGACAGAAAATGGATGGTTCGCCGCAAGACCATCTGGAACTGAAAACATTTATAAAATCTATGCAGAAAGTTTTTTAGGAAAAGAACACCTTACACAAATCATTTCAGAAGCACAGGATATTGTTGATAAAGCTCTCGAGGGATAAGAATTCAAAAATTAATTTGCATACCTCTTCACTTCGCTAACAGAGAGGATGCGGCGTTATCAACATGTCATGCAACACCGGAGTGTCCGGAAACAGTGAAGCTGTATGTCCGTTTTCACCAAGACCGGGAAGCATGAGATCAAATCGATTCGGATGTAATCCAAAAAAATCCTCTATTATCCATATTCATAATTTGACGCCATAAGGAGTAAAGGTTGGAAACAATGCGAGAAAGAAATAGTTTGAAATGAATGGATGGAGTTTTTGGCCCAACAAACATCAATTATTTTCCCTTAATTTCGTTTGACAACTTCACTAGTCATGTATCAATCTATTAAACACTGGTCTTCGGCAGACCAGCCCCGGGAAAAACTCCTGCATATCGGCTCCAAATCGCTTTCAGAAGCTGAACTCATCGCCATCCTCATGCGAAATGGTACGAAGAACCGTTCTGCCTTGGATTTAGCTAAAGAACTACTGGCCGCCAATGATCATTCTCTGGCAGCAGTAGCTAAGCTTTCGATTCACGAACTTGTAAAAATCAAAGGTATCGGCGAAGCCAAAGCTGTTACTATCGCAGCAGCGCTTGAACTGGGACGACGGCGTGCAACCGAGAATGCCATTCAAAAAAGCCATATTTCTTCCAGTCTGGATGCCTATGACCTTATCCATTCGGGGATGAGAGACCTCACCCGTGAAGAATTCTGGATTATCCTGCTGGATCGTCGATCGAAGGTGATATCAGTAGAAGAAATCCATATCGGCGGCATGTCGGCCATGGTCGTGGATCCGAAAATTATTTTCCAACGGGCACTTGAACGCAAGGCTTCATCCGTTATATTATCTCATAACCATCCTTCCGGCACCCCTTCTCCATCGCTCGAAGACATCAGGCTGACAGAAAAGGTGAAACTGGCAGGAAGTTATATTGATATTAAAGTCATCGACCATATTATCATCGGTGACGGCGCTTATTATAGCTTTGCAGACGAGGGAAAACTGTAGGAGAAAGGCGAAGGATGAGGCGAAGGATGAGAGCAGGGGGCAGGGATAATAAGCAATGGGAAAAAAAAAGGCAATAGGCAATAGGCAAAAATAATAAAACGGTTTGCTGAAAGCAAACAACAATGATCCTGAAGGGACCAGATGTTATTAGCCATGGGTGAAACCCATGGAATAAAAGGCAATAATTAAAAAACAATAAACTTATAAACCCATAAACCATTACACATCTGGTGAGTAAGGATAAAAAGAAAGACAAAAAAAGTATGGATTGGCATCTGCTGGGGCGGATGCTGAAGTTGGCGATGCCGTATAAGAAATTGTTATTTCTATGTGCCCTATTTGCCATCGTTTTAGCTCCGCTCAATACGGCACAACCTTACCTGGTCAATGTCATTGTGGACGATTACATTATCTCCCCTCATCCGGAGGGCCTGGTCAAAATGTGCTTGTTGTTTGCAGTCCTACTTATTTTGACAGGAGTGCTGCAGTACACATTTATCTATATCACTAATCTATTGGGCCATAGCGTGATCAGGGATTTGCGTGTGCGGGTTTTCAACAAGATCACAAATCTTAAACTTTCTTTTTTTGATAAAACTCCGATAGGAAATCTCACGACACGTACGATCAATGACATTGAAACTATAAAAACAGTTTTCTCTGAAGGTGTTATTACTATCGTTGCTGATTTACTCAGTATAATCGTTGTGCTCTTTGTCATGTTTTATACAAGTCCTTTGTTGACATTGATATGTTTGTCCACGATTCCATTGATTATTATAGCCACCTGGATATTCAAACAAAAAGTAAAAGTTTCCTATCAAAAAGTACGAACGCAAATCGCGCGTCTCAATGCATTTCTCCAGGAAAGAATCAGTGGGATGCATGTCGTGCAAATATTTAATGCTGAAGGACAGGAGCGGGCGAAATTCAAAGAGATCAACAGAGATTATACCCGGGCCAATCTTGACTCAATATTATATTATGCAATTTTCTTTCCTGTTGTAGAAATTATTGCTGCGCTTGCGCTCGGCATCATGGTGTGGTACGGTGCACGCAATGTGGTGAGCGGTTCGGTGACGATGGGACAGCTGATTGCATTTCCTTTATACATCAATATGCTCTTCAGGCCGATGCGATGGCTGGCAGATAAGTTTAATACACTTCAGATGGGCCTTGTCGCAGGAGAGCGGATATTCAATATCCTGGATAGCGATGAGATGATGGTTGATGCTTCTAAGCCGATTGAGTTTATTACAAAAGCAGGAGGAGAAGTGATCTTTGATCATGTGTACTTCGCATATGATGATGAAAATGATGTGCTTAAAGATGTCTCATTTACGATTCCGGCAGGAAACACGCTCGCGATTGTCGGAAGTACAGGCTCCGGAAAAAGTACGATCATCAATCTTCTCAACCGGTTTTACGATATCAGGTCCGGGCATATTCGTATCAATGGTACAGATATACGGGATTATGATCTGGAGGACCTGAGAAAAAGATTAGCTATAGTCCTACAGGATGTATTTTTATTTTCCGGCTCGGTGACAGAAAATATTTCGCTTCGCAATAAGTCCATTTCCAAAGAGCGAATTATTGAAGCGTCAAAAACGATAGGCGCTCATCCCTTTATCATGGCACTTCCCGGAGAATATGATTTTATCGTCTCTGAGCGCGGTGGGAATCTTTCCATGGGTCAACGGCAGCTTATTTCTTTTGTCCGGGCATTAGTTTATGATCCTGAAATACTCATTCTGGATGAAGCTACATCGTCCATTGATACGGAGACCGAAGGCATCATTCAATATGCAATCGAAAAATTAATAGACAAACGAACATCGATCATCATTGCTCACCGTCTTTCTACGATTAGACATGCCGACCGCATTTTAGTCCTTGAAAAAGGCGTAGTAGTAGAATATGGCACCCACGATGAACTTCTTAAAGTAAAAAATGGTAGATACAAAAAGTTGTATGATATGCAGTTTCGTGTTAGTGCGACTGTTCAATAAGCAATAAGCAATAAGCAATAAACGAAAACGAAAACGAAATTAAAAGTCCCCTTTAGGGGATTTAGGGGCAAAATCGAAAATTAAATTATGGCTACACAGGGATTTTCAATCAGAGGTAACGGTATACTTGGATTCATTTTCATGGTGCTGGTATTAGTGGGATTGTTTTTTATTGCTAAGGGCATTTTCACATTACTCGCATATGCATCTCCTGTTTTGCTGGTCGGCGCTTTGATTATCAATTATAAGACTGTATTGAACTATCTGAAATTTATACTTTCATTACTGCAGCGAAATGTTTTGTCCGGAATCGTAGCGATAATCTTTAGTGTCATTGGTTTCCCCATACTGGCTGGAGTATTATTTGGGAAGGCACTTTTTGATCGTAAAATCCGGAGATTACAGCAGGCTCATGCTCATCAGGAATCTTCAGAATATGTAGATTATTAAGAAGTTATCAAACCTGAACGATCTCAGCGAAACGAGGGACTTGATCTTCCGCCTTTAGAAAAACCGCAGGTGGAGAAGAAGGATAATAGGTATGAGAAGTTATTCTAGGATAATAGCGCCGCTACTCGTGGCACATTTGCCGGGCTGGATTGAGTATAGCTAATGTGCCACGATTGCCGGGCCGCCATATTATTTTTCTATGTGACTTCCTATGTTAACTATGTATCTATGTGGTAGACCTTTTTTACGTGTTTATTCGTAATTCTGGTTAGTGATTTCGGCTCACCTCAGTTTTGAATCAGAATTTTCAGAATTTGAGAATAAATAGAATACCCCTTTTACTTCGTCAATCGCTATTCGTTATTCGATATTCTGTTTACCTTCTCGGCATGGGTTTTATTTTGATTGCAGTATTTCTGGCTTCGGCTTATCTCTGTCTTCAAGTATACTATGTCTATTACTGGCTAAAGACACCAGAAGTAATTGTACCTGCTGAATTTATTCCTTCTCTTAAAATCACAGTTATCGTTGTTGCCTATAATGAAGAAAAAAAAATTCAATCGTGCCTTGAAGGAATCGTAAAACAACATTATCCGCAGGAATTATTTGAAATCATTGTCATTGATGATCGGTCTTCTGATGGGACTATTGAGCTGATCAAAAATCTGCAATCGCCTTTAGTCCGGATTTTTCAATTGACTGATTATCCGGAATTCATTCATCCTCCGGCCTATAAAAAATCTGCTATTGAATTAGCTGTACGGATGGCACAGCATGATTGGATAGTCGTGACAGATGCAGATTGTATACCTCCGGATGAATGGCTTAGGAATATTGCTTATACACAATCTATAACAGATGCAGTCTTTCTTGCTGCCCCTATTAGTTATTCTTCATGCCATACGATGCTTGAGAAAATGCAGGAGATGGAAATGTCCGTTCTGATGCTGATCACGGCAGCAGGTATTCGATCAGGATTACATGACATGTCTAATGGGGCTAACATGTCATTTTCAAAACAAGCTTTCAACGATGTATATGGCTATGAAGGCAACTATCAATATGCTTCCGGAGATGATATGTTTCTGATTGAGAAAATGAGAATTACATTTCCGGATCGAATAGTTTTTGTAAAATCAAGAGAAGCCATTGTTGAAACAAAACCGCATAAAGACTGGATGTCAT
>JBATMM010000587.1:0-7926 GCA_049289835.1 Saprospiraceae bacterium
CGCGCTCCAAAAAATGTGTTGGTCGACAGAGTGGAATATTATCTGGATAATCTGACTCCTCAAAGTCCTGATTCGATCAATACAAGTGTGGATTATATTCTTGATAAATGTAAACAGACCCAGGTTACATATCGTTTTTTACTAACGTACATGTTTAATAAATACCGTGAAGCCAAAAAGATAGGAATGGACGGTGTCTTTGTTCATATTGCAGAGGCGTACATCGCTACAGGTAAAGCACCATGGATTGAAGAAGAAGAAAAAAATAAAGTGCTCTCTGCAGTCAAAGCCATCTCTCCAACATTAATAGGAAAGAAAGCCCCGAACTTTACGGTTCAGACGGAAGATGATAAAAATATTTCGCTGTACGACATTCAATCTCCATATACAATTCTGATATTCTGGGCACCAAACTGTACGCATTGTCAGCAAAGCATGCCCCAGTTGAATACATTTTATAAAGCATACAAGGATAAAGGTGTACAGGTATTCGCAGTGTGTACGAAAGTGAATGAACAGGAAAAAAGTTGCTGGGATTTTATCGACAAAAATCAATTCACGGGCTGGATCAATGGGAGCGATAAGAATGGAGGCACTTCATCCATTCAAACAATGTACAATGTGAAGACCACTCCAAAAATATATGTGGTGGATAAGGACAAGAAAATCCTTGTCAAAGATATAGGTGTGGAGAACCTGGAGGAAGTGTTTAAACGATTACTTCCAACAAAGTGAAATTCTGATTCGAAAGTACTGCTGGAGAGAAATACTTTTTCATACTCTGGAAACCGCTGATGGCGCTGATGGGTATGATGACGCTGATGGTTTTAACATTGATGATTTTGATATCGTTGATGGTTACGTTGGCGGTGATAAAAAAGGATCATGGGGTTTTATTAAACCTTGAATTGATAAGTCTTTTATATACTAATCTACGGCCTCCAAAATTTATAAGTAGTCCGACTTCTAAACGGTAAGCTTCAAGATAATTGATGGCCTGATTCAAATCACCATCATCCATTTCAGAGACCGCCTTGATTTCAACGGACACTGCATCTTCAACTAGAAAATCTGACCTCCTTCGTCCGAGTATTTCCCCTTTATAAATTACTGTATTCTCATATTCACTTATGAAGCTTATCCCTTGCAAACGAAACTCATGTTCAAGGGCACGATGATAAATTCTTTCCTGAAATCCCGGACCCAGGACATTGTGAACTTCAATGGCACATCCGATAATTCTGCCGGTGAGTGCAGAATACTTATAGTCTGAGTTGACTATTGTTCCCAACTGATTTCAATTTAATTAGAACTAAGTTAGGGGTATCAATTCAAAAATGCAAATAAATTTTATGCCCTTAAAGGAGCATTGTTTACTTGATCAATATCAGCGGTCAAAGTCCTAAAATATATGAGTGATCAGTGTCATCAAACCTATCAGTGTCATCAGCGGTTCGCCGTGCACCCAGAATCTTCCTCTCTCTAATCCAGCATATCTCCTAGCCCCTGTTTCAAAGCATCCTTTAGATATTCATTGGTCTCAAGTGCATAATGTTTCTTGATCAGGGCGTGTATGCTGTTTTTGAAATTACCATCACTCTCTTCTCTGTATTCTCTTACAAGTCCAAGTATGACATAGAAACGTCTATACTCCCTGTTTGGGCCCTGCATATAAAAGTCAGAACCAAGAAGCTGCAATCCCTGGTCTTGCACAGCCTGTGATTGAGTTGAAATATACTTCACGATGGATGCAATGAATTCTTCAATATTATCTACAGGAAGATTCTTAGCTCTTTCGTCTTTGAAAAAATCTAATGAAATGCCGCTTCCTTTCTTTGCATAAAGTTCGGCACGTGCTGCATAGATAGCAGGCGAACTGCGTTGTTCATAGCGTGTAGCCTGTCGCAATGCTTCATCGATATTGACAGCAGCTATCGATGTCAACGCGAGATAAATGACCGGTGTTTTATCGGTACTATCCAAAAGTTTTATGGCATAATCCTTTGCTTTGTCCTTATCGAGACTTGATAATGATTCAAGAATGAAATCCTGCAGATCAACATCAGCCTCTTTCAATGACATTGTATAAAGATGATCGGCATCTGAATGATCCGTATAATATTGTATGGCAATCGAACGAACTGTAAGAGAAGAATCAACCATCATTTTATCAAGAATCGGCTGAGATATTTCGGTCATCATAGTGTAAGCTGATATCCGGTGGCTTATCGAGGGTGTGTATAATATTCTGGTCTCATTTTCTGATTCGGGGATATCCTGATTCACCTGGATCAGCAGGATATCCCTGGGATCAATGATCACGGCTCCCGGTTCTTCTTTTACATCCCATGTGAATGATTGTGTTTTCTCTTCAAGCCAAACTTTGTGCATGTCATTACTACCTCCTTTGTAATATATCCCGATATCGACGGGCAATTTGAACACAGCCGGATAACCCAGTTGTTCCTGGGTCTGTGTAATCTCAACTGTCACTTTTTTTGAGTCTCCATCATATGATTTTTTCACATCGAGCACAGGATGGCCTTTAGCAAAAAACCATTGATCAAAAAACCAGCTTAAATCCATTCCAGTCACCTCTTCAAATGATTGACGTAAATCTGCTGCTTCTACTGAATTGTATGCATGCTGCTGAAGATACAATCTAAGGGATGCAAAAAATGCTTCATCACCAACCAGGTCGCGCAGCATGTGCAATACAAGACCTCCTTTATTATAACTATGTGCATCAAATACTGCATTCTCATTTGGATAATGGGAATAGATGAGTTGATGTTTGTTCTCCTCACCAAAATACCCATTCAATTCATCCATCCTGGAGATGTCTGCTCTTTCTCTGCCATACTTGTGTTCGTACCATAAGTATTCTGCATAATTGGCAAATCCTTCATTGAGTGTAATGTTGGCCCAGGATTCACATGTCACCAGATCACCAAACCAATGATGAAATAATTCATGTGAAACGATGTAATCATTCGAACCTGATTTGATCACATCTTCATCGTGGAACTGAATAAAATCGCCGAAGACAGTGGCTGTAGTATTCTCCATCGCTCCGGATACAAAATTCTTGACGATGACCTGTGCGTATTTTGGCCAAACATAATCGAAGCCTAATTTGTCTGAAAAGAATTCAATCATCTCCGGTGTATGTGCAAAAATCGCTCGCGCATCTTTTCCATAACCTGGGTCAACATAATAATCGACCGGACGTCCACGCCAATAATCTGTGACCTTGTCCCATTTACCTACTGCGATCATGGTGAGATATGGTGCGATGGGTAATTCCAGTTTCCAATCATCACGACGCATTCCATTTGGAAGTGTTGTAGACGAAATAAGATTTCCGTTTGACAATGTCATGAATGTATCTGCTACAGTCATGATTATTTCTTGTGTACCCCTTTCATTGGGTTGATCTAAAGTGGGAAACCATTTTCTGTTATACGAAGTCTCTCCTTGTGACCAGATCTGCCTGGGTACATCAGGTATAGTATCAAGTGGATCAATAAAATACAATCCCTGATCGCTCTGAATCGCAGCTGCTTCATCATGCATTGTTGCTTTAGGTGATGCAGAGTATTGAATTGAAACTGTCAGCCTGTCGCGTCTTCCCATAGGCTGAGCAAGGGGAATCGTGATGATATTGTTGTCGTAACTATAGTCTTTGATGAGTTTGTCGCCAATTGAAATTTTCTTAATATCAAAATTAACAGCATTCAGTTTTAGTTCGGATTGCGTATAGAACAACGGAGATAATGTAAGTGTAGCTGTGCCCATCACTGTTGATTTTTCCCAATCAAAGGAAAGATCCAGAATAGTGTTCAGTAAGTCCCACTTTCTTTCTTCAGCCGCCCGATAAGGATAGGCGATCTCCTGGGTCGTATCATCAGGGATTGACATGGTGTCCTCATCAATGTGAGAAGCTTCTGCTGTTTCGGGACCGGCAGTATGATTTTTTGTCGTTGCGCAGGAAATAAAAAAGACCGTACAAACGGCCAGAGTAAAAAGCTTAAATTTTATCATGATTGTATCCGGTGTATAATGGAATAGGAATTAAAGGTAAATACTTTAGGCCCCACCTTGTCTGCAGGTAGTGACTAAACAGGATTTCCAGTCGACTAGTAACGATAAGTATGGAGAATTTCTTTCATCAAATGATGCCAAACCTGGTAATCAATACTTTTAGTTTTTCTTTTGCTGAGGTCCTGACAGCAATCCCTTCAGATTTTTGTCGAGAGTTGTCGAAATATTTGTGCCTGATTTGACCTTATTTGGGCTTTCTATTGATGTAAGGTCAGTATAGTTTCTATATAAACTTTGCAATTCAGTTTGAGCCTTTTTAAATAGCGCTTTAAATCGTTCTTCTTTCGATTTGCCTTCACTTAGAAGATGGGCACTTAGGCTTTCAAGGTTTGCTAAAACTAGAAGTTGTACAGCGTCTGCACAGTCTCTAATGTTATCACACCGGGACTCATTCGTGCCATTTGTATCTCTCCATTCCTTTGCGGTACAACCGAAAACAGCCATGTTTAAAAGATCAGCTTCCTCGGCATAAATTATCCATTGATTGTTTTCAGGTACACTGGATATAGGAATACTGAATTCTTTCACTGCGTCTGTATGAATCTTATAGTTTGCTTTTGTCAGGAATCGTCTGAAATTCCACTCCAGGTTTTGTGAACTGGCTCTTTGCTCTTTAAACAGTTGATACTCCTTTACAACAAGGAGCTGAAACTCGGGACTTAACCACATCGCAAAATGAAATGCTATATCTCGATGAGCATAGGTTCCTCCGTATCTACCTGTTTTTGAAATGATTCCAATGGCGTTAGTTTTTTCTTTCCATTGATTACCAGACATTAAGAACTTGTTGCTTCCAGCTTCAATTCTAATTAGGTCGAATTCGGCCATATTAAAACTTGGGTTATTTAGTCTTTCCCAAACAGCCAGATATTCAAGGGTAGATTTGGTTCTAAACCAATTCCTAATATGTTGTTCTCCTTCCTGACCTCTGGCCATATCAGTAAGACAAATAAAATCCTGATCCTTAGTAGAAATAACGGTGATTTCCACGTTATTAACTTTAATCTTGCTCATAGCCAATTGGTATAAAGTACTCCAATCTTCACTTGGGTATTTAAGCAAACTCCTTACTTTCTGTCCTAAAAAACTTCGGCTCCATTTTGCCTCAAGTCCCTTTTAGGGGATTTAGGGGCAAAACGGAGCCGAAGTGTGTTGCTAAGGTCACCTGCAATGTAATCGCCCTACATCGCCAGTCTTTTCTATGTGATCAATGTGTCAATTGTTAGGAGTTAGTCGAAACGACTCCAATAAGCAATCCGCGGGTCGTTGTGCTTCGACTTGCATTACTCATCCTTATGCTTTAGCTCAGCAACCGCGTTAGTCGAAACGACCTTAATCTATATCAGCCAATATTTCCTCCTCAGAATGTGCTACCCGTGGAGCAGTGGCAAACTTAGCTTTGATCTTTTGCTCTACTTCCCATGCGAGTTCAGGATTGTCTAAGAAGAACTGCTTGGCAGCATCTCTTCCTTGTGCAATCTTAGTGCCTTCGAAGCTGTACCATGCACCACTCTTCTGGATGATATCTGCATCAGCACCGAGATCGACTATTTCTCCAACTTTGGAAATACCTTCTCCAAACATGATGTCAAATTCAGCTACACGGAAAGGCGGTGCCAGTTTATTCTTGACAACTTTAACTTTTACGTGATTACCTACCACATTGCCATCCCTGTCTTTGAGGGCTGAACCATTGCGGCGTATATCAAGACGAAGGGATGCATAAAATTTCAATGCATTACCACCGGTCGTTGTTTCGGGATTGCCAAACATCACACCGATTTTTTCACGGAGCTGGTTGATGAAGATGCAGCAACAACCTGTGCGGCCAATGGTACCTGTAAGTTTACGCATGGCTTGTGACATAAGGCGCGCCTGGAGACCCATCTTAGAGTCACCCATTTCACCATCAATTTCTGCTTTTGGAACAAGTGCGGCCACTGAGTCAATGACAATAATATCAATTGCACCTGATCTGATCAGGTTTTCTGTGATTTCCAATGCTTGTTCGCCATTGTCCGGCTGAGAGATCAACAGGTTTTCGGTATCGACGCCGAGGGATTCTGCATAGAAACGATCGAAGGCATGCTCTGCATCAATAAAAGCCGCCATTCCTCCCTGCTTTTGACATTCAGCTATCGCATGAATAGCGAGGGTCGTTTTTCCGGATGACTCCGGGCCATAGATCTCAACGATACGACCTCTTGGAAAACCGCCGGTTCCAACAGCTATATCTAATGAAACTGATCCGGTGGGTATGGCCTCCACCTCAACGACTTGTTTGTCGCCGAGCTTCATAATCGTGCCCTTTCCATATTGTTTTTCTAAGCGATCTACTGTGAGTTGAAGGGCTTTCGACCGTGCATCGCGTTCCTTATCAGATGACATAATGATTAGATTTTAATAAAGTAAATATAAGTGATGAAGTTAATATGATAAGACAAATATATAGACATATTTTGACTATTTTCTCGTCATGACCAAATTTTAACACTTTTTCGAAATAAATTTTTTGCCTGCCGGCCAGAAAGAAAAAGGCCCTCCGGATATTGATCAGGAAGGCCTTATTCTTTGAACTAAGTCGGGTGTATCAGCTGGCTGAAACCGGAATAGTGGACGCGCTATAAGCAAGAATCCGGTTGATCGACCTTTCGGTTGGCATCATCGGAATCGTTCCCAGGGCTTTTTTCCCTGCTTTTAACACACCAAAAGCTTCAGCAATCTGAGGAACGGTGGTCACAAGCTCAAGCAGCAAATCCGTCTCCGCTTTACTTGTCTCACCATACACCAGTCTTGTCAATTGTAGTTGGGTAAATTCATGCTTCATACTCAGTATTTTATTCAGAGTTATTAACATACCCAATTGGCCCGTTATTGTGTCTTGTCTTGAAAAAATATATTCCTAGCGGAATCGTCAGGCTAAAGATGAAAGATGCCAGATTCCAGACTTAGGGTGAGAGGTTCAAGTCCCAAGATGCCAGATACCAGATTCCAGACTTAGAGTGCGAGGTTCAATTCGACTGCTTTAATAATCAAAAGCCCACCAAGTGAAGTTTGATATCTACTGTCTGTCATCTGAAGTCTGGCACCTGGAATCTGGAATCTACCATCTGGCATCTCTTTGTCCGGCATCCTTTTTTCAGTTACTTTGCTTGGTTTACATTAAGTTTACTCTCTCCAATGGATATATTGTCATCGATCTCCAATCAGGAAGGCCCTTCATTTGTCCTGATTCTATTCTCAGTTCTGCTGGCATTCTTGCTTTCCTCTCTTCTAGTACTGACATACGAAAGGACATCACGGGATATCGTTCCGCCTGATCATTTTATACAATCTATCATCCTGATGGCCATCGTCACAGCCACGATCATGGAATCTATAGGTGAGAGTATGGCTCGTGGATTTGGGATATTCGGGGCACTCGCTATACTCCGCTTCAGAACCAATATTTTCAATCCAAGAAATGTATCTTTCATTTTTGCCTCCATGGCTGTGGGAATAGCATGTGGGGTCAATAGCTTTGCAAATGCAATCATCGGAACGGTCGCGTTTTGTCTGATCGCTTTTTTCCTTCGTCTGACACCATACGGCCGTAAAAACAATCTGCTGGGACAACTTCGTTTTGAATTGAAAGGCGATCCCACTGAATTTGAAAAAGCTCAACAGATCATCCGGAAGCACTGCCGAAATTTTGTACTGAAACGATACCGCATCAATTATGTCCCACAAAAAGAGAATCTGGTTGAATATGCCTTCGAATTGCGTCTTCAAAATGAAATGCATGGAATGCAATTGACCGAGAACCTCAGGGAACTACAGAGC
>JBATMM010000588.1:0-2568 GCA_049289835.1 Saprospiraceae bacterium
ATTTCTTTTGTCCCAGACGGTGCTTTCAATCCTTTACCAATTGCAGTTATTTTTCCTTTTTGGACCAGGATATCCGTTTCGGTCAGTTTGCCTTTCGTAATGGTCAACACTGTGCCCTTCCGGATGATCATATCACCTGTTGGCACTTGTCCCATGGCAAGATCGAATGAAAAAAGCAGTGATAAAAAAATAATATTTCTCATATCGCGAGGTTGATGAGGATTAATTTTTTGGTTTTGACATACGCTGACCGGTGATCGAAAATGAACCCACATCAGCTATGGTGACACTGCCATCAAATGATTCGCCTTTCAGTTTTACATTGAATTCGATGACCATCAACTGGCCTTCAATCTCAAAATCAAAAGTGAATGCTACCGCATCGCCATCGAGGACAATAGATTCAAGCTCGTTATTTCCGGAAGTGATATCACTGCTATGGATAGTGCCTGTGAGAGATCCGTCTTTTTCAGTGAATTCCATGGTTCCCTCTTTTTTCTGATCAGGAATATCAATCGTATAGGACCATGTGCCGGCTAGTGAAGATGAAGCGGAGGCTGAATGTGATTCTTTTCCCTGCACTTTCTTTTTCTCCTTTTCTTCATAGGCATATAGATTTCCTTCGACGATCATGTATCGTATTGTTGCATCTTTATCAAAAACAGGTTTGCTGGATACGATGACATTTGCCATTTTCCCAATGTCAATCGAGCCACAATTTTTTTCTATACCAAGTAATTTTGCAGGTTGTGTAGTCAACGCACCTAACGCCTGATCCGCAGTAAGACCATTGTCCATCATCAACCTGATGTTCTTTGTGAAATCTGTAGATTTTCCACTTAGAGTTCCAAAAGAAAATGGAATTCCATCTTTAGCCAGAACTCCTGCCTGTTGATAATGTTCTTTCAGACTTTGTTCTCTTTTCTGTTCAAATGCCTCCTTCTCCGGATCGCTTTTGACGGTATCCTTTTCAGTAACTTTTGTATTAGCAACATTTTTTTCTTTCGTATCAACTTTGTTTTCCTTAGCCTTAGCCTCATCCTCCTCCTTCGTTATCGCCTCCTCTTTCGCCTTCGCCTCATCCTTCGCCTTATCCCCAGCCTTATTTTCAGGAAGAGCAAGGGACAGTACAAGAGGAATGTTTCCCGTCTTAAACTGATCTTTGAGATACCATGCTTCTTCAGCATCACTGATCACCATCTTCATGCCCAGATCTTTTTGTAATGCAATTGCCCTGCTGATATCTTTTACTTTTGGAGCCCTGAAGTATACTGGCATTTCCTTTTTGACTACAGGTATCAATGCTTCGTGTGCCTGGTTATAATGTGGCCGTGGAACAAGAATTGCATTGGTATATGAAGTTTGCTGATTTAGATCTTGTGTGGCATTGTGATAAAGTTCGCGCCACTTAGCCATGATGCCAATGACCGTACTTGGATAATTATCACCTGCACCTGACCATTGAGCAAACAAGGAAACATCTTCTTTCCAAAACAACTGATCTGTTTCTTTACCGGACAGGACAATCAATGAGCCTTTGCCAGGAATCATTTTTCCTTTTGGTACTATATGCGCTATGGCAAAACCTTGTCCTCTCCAGTCCGTAATTGATTTCTCTTTTATATCCACTGTAGAGCGTACACTGCGAAAAGGTGTGATACCTGCATCTTCAAGGCTTGCATTTCCTTCATCGTCTACAGGGGGACGTGTATTCCTTTCACGATTGCCCGGCCCGCCTTGCGGACCATTACGTGGTGCATCAGCATCCGGATTTTTTACACCGATGGCAGAGAAAGCATCAATGAATGCAGGATAGGCATATAAGCTATCTGCGGAGATTCGATATGCATCAGCCGGAACTTTTGCATGGGGTCCGATATCTGTGATCAGACCATCCCGCATGATGATCGTCTCTACCTGGATAGGCTTGCCGGGTGCTGCGATCACTTTTGCATTGATCAGGGCAATACAACCTGTGACCTGAGGTAAATCTTCGCTTACAGGCTGAGCGATGATCCCGGTGATGAACCCTAAACCAAAAAGTATTACCAGGAAAAATTTCCTTTTCATTTGAAAGTATTAAAGAGTAGGATGTAATTTAGAAAAAGTATTTATAGTTAGTTTTTCCTAATGAAGAGGATTCGGCAAACTTGAATAATAAATTGACTAAAAGGAAGGAATTAGTGTTTGTTGGAGAAAACTCCAACAAAGGCAATCTACCACTGCAGGAGTTTGTTCATGCGGCTATCTGAGACCAAGAATTTCTTCTATTTTCGCGATCTGCAATCGAACTACTAACTTCAAAAAAATAGAATATGAAATTTCCTGAAGATCTTAAATACACGAGCGAACACGAATGGGTTCGCCTGACCGAGGAGAAAACTGACGATGACCGGATCGTGGCTGTCGTAGGAATTACGGATTTCGCCCAGAGTGAATTGGGTGAACTTGTATATATTGAAGTTGAGCCCGTCGGTGAGATCGTAGACAAGGATCAGATATTCGGTACCGTCGAAGCGGTCAAGACCACCTCTGATTTATTCATGCCATTGAGCGGAATCGTATTAG
>JBATMM010000589.1:0-4687 GCA_049289835.1 Saprospiraceae bacterium
GATCCGCTTCCTGTAGATACGCTTGTTAATTTTGTTGAAGTTTGTTTCCACAACATTGATTTCAATCCGATCGAGCTGGATATCAATTGGCTTGACAGCGATTACGTGGCCCTGTGTATGGATACACTCGAGCTTCCTTGTGATCCCGAGCCTCCATGTATCTATCTCGCCAGTGATTCTATATGGTGTGATCTTAATGTAGTCGTCTATCAGATGACATTGTGTAATCCTGCATACAGTCTATACCCGATATCCTTTATCAACTTCAATGTATTTTCTCCTTTTGGCGCCATATTATCACCATCGCAACTCAATCTATCTACGCCATTGCTTCCAGGACAATGTGGTACATATACATTTACTATTCAGGGTGGAAATTTTGCTAACCAGGATTTCTGTTTCAACCTGACCGGCCACGAAGTGAATCCGGCGATTGACTCAGCTGCTCTGTGCTGTACACTGGACACATTGTACTGCATACATATTCCGGGTTGCAACTCATGCGATAGTGTGTATGTAGCTAATGTCATTCCAGTGGATACGGAGACAGATTCATGTTGTTATGACATTACGGTTTACAATTATTATGATGATGCCTTTTTTGATGGAGTCAATATTTGTGTAATAACTACGGGAGGGACGTTGACACTTGACAATGAGTTGGGAAGTGCCTGGTGGACAGAGAACCTGACTGAAACGATGGCTTCACTTAGTTATAACAATGTTGAAGACCCAACGGATCCTTTCATCCCTATCGGACCTGTGACATTACCTACACTTTGTGTCCACAATCCATCAAATCCGATTACCCAGGTGGAGATCAAATGGATGCATGGTGATATGGTGGTCTGCAGAGACACCATCGATCTGGTATGCAGTGATTGTGGATATTTTGACAATACTATTTTCTGTGATGAAAATAATAATGTGATCATACAAGGCACGATTACCAATAATACTGCTTATACAATTGGTACTGCGAATATCATCTTTAGCAATCCTTCACTTTCCACGTATAATCAGACCATTAATCTTGGAGCTCTTGCGCCGGGTGGATCATATGGCCCGATCCAGATCAATATCGGTAATACATTAGCAGCCGGAACTACAGTCTGTGCTACCATCACCCTGCATACATTTGATGATGATTCGCATCACACGAATTGCTGTTCATTCGAGGTATGTTTTGTCGTCCCTCCTTGCAGTTCATCTCACAAACCTTGTGAATGTAATCCTGACTTCTTTCAACAGGTAGCTCTGGGCGTCACTGTAGGTATCGTAGGCAATACGGCATCATTTACACCTACAGGCCTATTTGATATCAACTGTGATAAGGTAGTATGGATATTCTATCACGATGGATCAACAGTGACGTCACATGGAAATGAAACTGTCATACACAATTTCCCAGGTCCGGGAGAATATGATGTATGCATGATCGTTTATCGTACAACAGCTTCCGGTGAGGAATGCAAAGAAAAGTTCCTGAAGACAATTACGATCTTTCCTCCCGGAGCACCTCCGGGTATATTCCCTAATCCTGTGACAAATGAACTATTACTACAGCTTCGCCAAAATCATTCCGAGCTACAGGTGATCGTTTACGACATGGGTGGAAGAGAACTTATCAACCAGGTTACGTCGGACGGCCACATCGGACAAATACTTCGATTGCCTACAGAGTCCTTTGCAGAAGGAGTCTATACAGCGAAGATAATTTCGGGGCAGGATCAGTGGGTACGAAGATTTATTAAGATCGATCAGTAATGGATGCCGGATAATGGATGCCGGATAAAGAGATACCGGATGCCGGACTTATGATTCTATTTTTATTAAAAAAAAAGGATGTTCGTGGTTTGAAACTACGTACATCCTTTTTTTTTGCTATTTTAAGTTTATAAACTTAAAATCAATATCCACGCTATTTTAAGTTTATCAACTTAAAATCAATATTGAAATCTCGGATAATTACGTCAATTTTCTCAAGCAGCTTGTAGCTGCGAACCGATAACATAGTCCGTGGTCTGTCGTCCATGGTCTATTTCTCTTTAAACGTTATGGAATCCATGATCGCCTCAGCCGTTTGTTTCGCATCAGCATCTCCGGTTCTTGCATAGATGATTACTTTCCAGACATTGTTTCCTTGCTGAAGGATTGTGGTTGTAAAATCCATGTTATCACTCTTGGATACCAGGGTGCCTTTCTGACGGATACCTTTTTTGCCTTCGATATTTATTGAAGTTGTTTTATACTTTACAGAAAGGGCGCCACGTGATTCTAGTTCACGAATCGTCTGATCTGAAATAATGGTAAAATCAGGATGGATTTGCTGGGCATACGAAGTCGCTAGAAGCATGATGACTATTCCCTTATCCAGGTCTTTATAATCGTAGGCATAATAAGCCATGATGATGTCGAGCATGGAGGGTTGTATCCGTGTCTCCATGGGTTCGGGCTTGCCCGGTAATTTTATGTATAAGGGTGGCAAACCCAGTTCAAAATCCTGATCCAAATGAACCAGTCCCTGACCATACATGAAGCCCGGCAGAACTATCAGTAGGAAGATGACAATATGCCGGGAAGAAGACTTTATGGGTTCTTTAAAATAAGGAATCACAATGGAATACTGACTTTTTATATGAATAAATAGACTGCAATTTATTCAATTCGCGCTTCATTGCAGGATGAAAGGCATCTTAACTAAGATTACATTTGCAGCACATGGATTCATTGACACATTTAGTACTCGGAGCGGCTATAGGTGAAGTCGTATTGGGAAAGAAGATCGGCAATAGGGCGCTTATCTGGTGCGCTATCGGAGAGACCATTCCTGATTTCGATGTGATAGGCAATTTATTTATGAGCCCTACCGGTGCTCTTGCTTTTCACAGAGGCTTCACACATTCCATAATGTTTGCTTTGATCGCGCCTTTGATTTTTGGGGGCCTGGTCTATCAATTATATCATACAGAAGGACATAAAAAGAACATCTGGAAATACCTGATTTCAGCTCTGAATTTTCTTTTATTGTTCAGCCTGATCATCGGAGCAAACTACCTGTTCAAAGCAGATCATCATCCCCGATGGTGGCTTCTGATCGTTTCGGTTGGCTTTGGGTTTTACCTTACCTGGCGATTGTATAAGTTCTATCTGACTAAGGATCTGGAAACGCCAAAAACCACGTATGGTCAATGGTATCTTTTATTTTTCCTTGCGTTTTCGACACATATTCTTATTGATTCCTGTACGACGTATGGCACACAATTGTTTCTTCCGTTTTCGAGCTATCGTGTTGCTTTTAATAATATCGCTGTAGCGGATCTTTTTTATACCATACCATTTTTGATATGTGCTATTATTTTTCCATTCTTTCGAAGGGGTTCTAAACAACGGGCTTTTTTCAACTGGTTAGGCATAGGGATTAGCTGCGCTTATATGCTGTTCACTATTGGAAATAAGATTTATATGGACCAGGTATTTGAAAAAGCACTTGCGCATCGGGGTATTGAAGTGACGCGATGCAGAGCGACGCCTACTATTCTCAATAATTTTCTATGGAATTTCGTCGCAGAAGGTCCGGATAAATATTATGTAGGGCTTTATTCCAATTTTGATACAGATCCAAATGTTCATTACCTCAATGAATTACCAAAAAGTGATTCTATTAAGCAGACCTTGGCTTCATATAAGCCCTACCAAACTATACTTTGGTTTTCTGATGGATATCTTGCCGCTTTTCCTGCTGATACGATGACAGTATTGTCGGATCTGAGATATGGTGGCATGACGGATACGATCCATGATTACCATGACATGATCTTTAATTTTTATGTCAAAGAAAAAGATGGCAGCCTTCAAGTCCTTACTGAACGAGCTACGCAAAATGGGAGCTTCAAAGATTTACTTCAGAAATTTATCAGGAGGGTCGAAGGATATTAAAAGAATAACGAATAACGAGTAACGAATATCGAATATCGAACTCAGCGAAGATCCTGTCATTACGAAATAAATGTAGCGGGATATCAATAAACAAAGTCTTTGAAGAGATTGCTAAAAAATGGAAGACTGTAAGTCCCCGGTTGCTGAGCTGCGGGTGGTGAGCTGTAGTACGAGGATGCGTCAAAGCAGGTCGAACCATAGCACGAGGTTGAGTCTGGCGGGTCGAAGCATAAGGGGATTTAGGGGCAACTAAAAAGTCGTTCCTTTGTGGTTCTGAACTCCACAATGGCATCAAATAAAAAAGCATATCTCGCACTACTGGTGGTTTGTTTTGTCTGGGGCGTATCCTGGGTCGGAACAAAAGAAGCGGTAAAGTACATGCCACCCATTCAAATGGTGGGCGTGCGACAAATCATTGCGGGGTTATGCTACGTTTTATTTTTTGTTTTTAAAGGAGCCGCACTGCCGAAGAAAAAAGAATGGTATCCAATCCTTTTATTGTCTCTTCTCAATTTCATGATCAGCAATGGATTAGCTACCTGGGGTGTCAAGCTCACTACCGCAGGAGTAAGCGCTATTCTCGGTGCGATATTTCCCTTATGGCTTGTATTGATCCTGACTATAAAAGGTGGTAACAAAATTCCATGGCTTGCCTGGGCCGGCATTATAATCGGCTTTGGAGGAGTGTGCATCATCTTCTATGATCATCTCAAAGAATTATTTGATCCTGATTTCCAGTTTGGTGTAC
>JBATMM010000590.1:0-9784 GCA_049289835.1 Saprospiraceae bacterium
CTCCCACTCATTTCAATCCGAATCATGTGATGTATCTCAGGTATAAATGACGAATTAAAGGATAACAGATTTCGGATGCATAACGCACTGATTAAACTCTCATCACCTTGTGCAATCCAAACGACAATTACTATCAATTTTACACAGGTTATATATCCAAAATTTTTATATTTACTTGTCATTAAATCATCACCTCTATGAAATATTTAACATTCGGAACGATCATTGTTACAGGAATATCTATAGCCCTGGGCGCATGTAAAGACGAAGTTGATCCAACTTTTAAAGCTATTGACACTTCCCAGGATTTTATCGTGTTCGGCAGTGTATATGGAGAATGTACCGGTGATTGTCGCGATCTTTTTATGATCACTGAAACGAATCTGTATTCAGATGCTGATCAAAACGTAGATTTAAAAAATACTTTATTTGAAATAGATCCACTGCCATCTTCCAAATTCGAAGCAGCAAAGTCTCTGCTAAATGCTCCGGATAATCTTAAAAACAATTCTTTTCACTCTGATGATTTAATTGACATCATCGCCGACTTTGACTACTATATTTATGGCCAGGTGGATGGAAATATTTTTGAAATCTCATTTGATGAAATAGATTCCATAACCAATCCGGAATTGCATACTTATGCGTCCCTGATGGGATCTATACTCCATCTGATCAGGTAAGTAGTAAGTATGTCGCTGAGTCTGAATCATATCGAACATTCGAATTAATTACGCGGTTTTGTAAATTGATATGCCCACCAGATCAATAATGGCTGAAATGGCAAACGAATAATAGCTATCCAAAGATGCGGATTATGTTCGTGCAGATAATTGATCGCCATTTGAATATTGGCCGGAAAAACCGCAATCAGCAATGCTATCAGACTCCATGCCGCAAATCGCCTGGTTGAATGAAAAATCAATAATAAGGCACATGCGAGTTCAATGCCTCCGCTTACATAGACAAGTCCCTTTTGCCAGGGTATCCACGGTGGCATTATCGCTAAGAAAAATTTTACCCAGATAAAATGCGCCAGTCCTGTAAAAGAGAAAAGTACTATGATGAAGTAGAGTGAAAGTTTACGCATTGACTCAAAACTAACGAATAATGTGATTTGGGAGTATATCAGCAATTCAACTGAACTCGTGAGATGTGAGATGCGAGATGCGAGATGCGAGATGCGAGATGTGAGATGTGAGACGTGAGACGTGAATAAAAAAATAGCCCGAACAAATGTTAGGTCGGTTGACCACCGTTTAACAAAAGACGAAAAGAATGTTATCCGTAGTCTGAGACTATGGATAACATTCTCCTGCTATTATTTATATCAATCATACTTCCAAAATTGTATTTTGGCGGCATGATATCAAAAGCCTCCTTTCTCCTTCCTATCTTATTCTTGTTCACCCTTTTCGCCTATGCCGGGGAAAGCAAACCTGTGGTCACCACCCTATCCAATGTCAGGCTTACTTTTAAGCTCAATAAAAGTGGAAGTCCGCAATACGCCGTCGATTTCAAAAATCAACCTGTCATTAAACCATCGATACTCGGTTTTCAGATCAATGACTCCACTCATCTGGATAAAAATTTCCAGATCATCAAAATGGATTCATCCATGGTCGACAACACATGGAAACCGGTATGGGGTGAAGTAAGCCAGATTCGTAATCACTATAAACAATTTACGGTTCACCTGATTCAGAATGCTAAGCCAAGTTTTCTCATCAATATCATTTTCAGGGTTTTTGAAGATGGTGTAGGATTCCGATATGAATTTCCAACACAACCACATCTTACCTATTTGATCATTAATGACGAACTGACACAATTCAATCTGACCGGTGATCACAAGACGTTTTGGATTCCGGGTGATTATGACTCAAATGAATATGAATATACCACTTCAAAATTAAGCAAAGTCGATAACTCTAAGATTCCGTTAATTTCATTTGGAACAAGAGAAAGAAGTGAACCCGATAAATATGCAGTGCAAACACCGCTGATGATGAAAACGGATGCAGGTCTGTACATCAACATTCATGAAGCGGCACTGGTCAATTATTCATCAATGCAATTGCACGTCAATAAAAAATCGCACAGCTTAACTTGTAGCCTGGTGCCGGACGCGATTGGCAACAAAGCTTATCTGCGCACTCCTGCAAAAACACCATGGCGAACAATTATCATCAGTGATAAAGCAACAGATATCCTGGCTTCTAAAATGATACTTAATCTCAATGAGCCATCAACAATTAAAAATACGTCGTGGATCAAACCCATGAAATATATAGGTGTATGGTGGGAATTGCAAACTGGGCTTCGCACATGGACATATTCAAATCATCTGGATTCTTTATCCAATGATGGTGAACTTGTTCCACATGGTCATCACGGTGCGAATACAGCGAATGTCAAAAGATATATTGATTTTGCTTCAAAAAATGATATTGCTGGTTTGCTCGTTGAAGGTTGGAATACCGGATGGGAAGAATGGATAGGCAATTGGAATGGTGGCCACTATGATTTTGTCACCCCCTATCCTGACTTTGATGTCAAAGCCATTGAATCGTATGCAAGGAAAAAAGATGTACAAATGATCATGCACAATGAAACCGCAGCCGATGCGAGTACATACGATATTCAGATGGATACTGCTTTTCAGTTTATGAATAAATATGGCTACAAAGCTGTAAAAACAGGCTACGTAGGAAATATTATTCCACGAGGCGAACATCATGATGGCCAATGGATGATCAACCATTACATACGCTCCGTTGAAAAAGCATCGGATCATCATATCATGATTGATATCCATGAACCTGTGCGACCAACCGGACTAAGCCGTACCTATCCAAATTTTATGGCTTGTGAAGCCGCAAGAGGAAATGAATGGCATGCTTTCAGCACAGGCAATCCTGTCGATCATGAAACGATTTTACCATTCACACGACTGATGGGCGGCCCGATGGACTATACACCAGGCATCTTCAAGCTTAGAAATTATGCGAAAGATCATCCGGAAAGACAAATGCATTCAACCCTTGCAAAACAACTTGCCTTGTACGTGACAATGTATTCACCATTGCAAATGGCTGCAGATCTTCCTGAAAATTATGAAGCACACATGGATGCATTTCAATTTATCAAAGACGTAGCTGTAGACTGGGACGATACAAAAATCGTGGAAGCAGAACCCGGTGATTATATCACGATAGCTAGGAAAGAGAAAGGAAAGAATAACTGGTTCATAGGAACCATAACGGATGAGAACAGCAGATCCTCTTCGATATCGCTTACGTTTTTGGATGCCGGTAAAAAATATATCGCAGTGATATACGGAGATGGAGACAGTGCCCATTGGAAAAACAATCCGGAATCGTATAAAATTGAAAAGTATATTGTCACCAATTCTTCAACATTGAAATTAAAATTGGCTGAAGGTGGTGGTGCTGCTGTAAGTCTTATGCCTGCTACTGCTGATCAGATAAAACAATTGAAAATATA
Source organism: Saprospiraceae bacterium (assembly GCA_049289835.1). Classification (GTDB taxonomy): domain Bacteria; phylum Bacteroidota; class Bacteroidia; order Chitinophagales; family Saprospiraceae; genus Opimibacter. The sequence goes on from JBATMM010000590.1 coordinate 3,508, forward strand.
CCCTTAATATAACCTAACCATGAAAACAAAATTAATTTTTGCATACCTGCTTGTAAGCTTCTGGAGTAGTGGGGCTTGTGCTCAAACGATTAACAAAGCAAAACTTGACAGCTTATTTTCTATTCTGGCTGAAAATAATAAAGGTATGGGCAGTATTGCCCTTTCAAAAAATGGAAAAGTCCTGTATAGTAATGCGATTGGGTACAGCTCAATATCTGAAAAAGAAAAAAAACCGGCCACAGCCAAAACGAAATACAGAATAGGTTCCATTTCAAAAATGTTTACGGCCACAATGATTTTTCAATTGGTGGAAGAAAAGAAAATAAAACTAACAGAAACACTGGATACTTATTTTCCAGTCATCCCGAATGCAAAGAAAATAACGATCAGTAATTTATTAAATCACCGAAGCGGAATACACAATTTCACTGATGATGAAGAATATGCGAATTACATGACGCTGCCGAAAACGCAAGATGAAATGATAGCGATCATTTCAAAAAACAAACCTGACTTCGAACCTGATGAAAAAGCCTCATACAGTAATTCCAATTTTGTCATACTTGGTTACATCATTGAAAAAATCACGAAGAAACCTTATACCACAAATCTTGCAGAAAGAATAATATCTAAAATCGGACTCACAGATACATATTATGGTGGGAAAACAAATATTGCCAATAATGAAAGTTATTCTTATTCCTACACGAACAACTGGGATTTAGAGCCTGAAACGGACATGAGTATTCCCGGTGGTGCAGGCGCTATTGTTTCAACACCTGTTGATCTGACAAAATTTATTGAAGCCTTGTTTTCAACCAAATTAGTCTCTAAGGAAAGTTTATCGCGGATGAAAACCATGACAGATAATTATGGTATGGGGATGTTTCAAATGCCTTTTTATACGAGAAAGGGATTTGGCCACAATGGAGCGATTGATGGATTTGGATCTGCAGTCGGTTATTTTCCGGATGACAGTCTTGCGATAGCCTATTGTACCAATGGACAAGTCTATGGCATGAATGACATTCTTATTGGTGTCCTGAGCATATATTTTAATATGGAATACACACTACCCATATTCTCATCCATTCAAATCAAACCGGAAGACCTTGACATTTATACGGGTATTTATTCAAGTGCTGAACTTCAAATAAAAATAACCATTACAAAAAGTGGCTCAACACTAATGGCTCAAGCTACGGGTCAACCAGCCTTTCCACTTGAAGCTACAGCACCCGGGGTATTTAGTTTTGGCCGTGCAGGAATTGTTCTCGAGTTCGATACAGCTAAAAGTGAAATGACATTGAAACAGGGCGGAGGTTCGTTTGTGTTTATAAAGGATTAATTAAACAACAGATTTTTATTAGACCCTTTCAGGGTCGAAAATCTTTCCTTCTTTTATTTCCGTGGGTTGCGACCCACGGCTATTAACATTTGATCCTTTCAGGATCATTAATTCTCGGTATTCCTTATTCCGAATAAAAATAAACTGAAAACCATTTCTTCATTTACTTATTTTCGATTTCTTCAGAATCAGGAGGCCTGAAGGACTTCAATGTTATATACCCCGGATTGTTACCCACGTCAATTAAAATTTGATCCTTTCTGGATTATTAATTCTCGGTATTCCTATTCCGAATAAAAATAAACTGAAAACCATTTCTTCATTTACTTATTTTCGATTTCTTCAGAATCAGGAGGCCTGAAAGGCTTCAATGTTATATACCGCGGATTGTTACCCACGTCAATTAAAATTTGATCCTCTCAGGGTCATAATTTCACAAAACCTATTATACTCGCATAACATCGAAAATTGATCTTGCCGACAAATATTATTTTATCTTTCACGTACCAATTATCTATTACTTTCGAAATCAAGAAGCCTGAAAGGCTTCAATGTTATTAGCCGCGGGTCGCAACCCGCGGACAACGAGCAACAATAATATCACAACCCCAGAGGGGTTGAATATTCTGTCGGATATCCGATATCTCAATATCCTTATCTTTGCTTCGCCCCGCCCCGGGTAAATCCTCTACATGAATCGTTTGGTTTTCCTATTGCCTTTTATCTTATTGTGTCACATAGTACATGCTCAGGTGTACCAGGGTCTTGTCATACCCGATAAGAAAGGACGCTTCGGATCGGCTTCTGAAATCACTCAGGCATCAGGACTTGCCCTTGACAACAACGGTATTTCTTTCTGGACACACAACGATCAGGGAAATCCCACAACTAATGTGTATAAGATCCTTACAGCTACAGGCGAGAACACGATTACGATCCAAAAAGTGGTAAATATTCTCAATGCCCAAAATCTGGATTGGGAAGATCTCGCCAATGACAATGCCGGAAATATTTTTCTTTGCCAAACAGGAAAAAATTGCAACGCAAATAGTGATCCACTCGAATGTCCTAACAGATTTATTTTTAAAATTCATAAACTGGCTTTGTCCTCACTCAATAATCCGGATTCTAATTCTGTTACACCGATTACTTATTTTTTCAAGTACCCGCTTACGGGTTACGATGTCAACAATTGCCATGCTTATGACACTGTATTTGTCAATTGCGAAGCGGTCATCTGGTATAGTGGTGCCATTTATTTATTTACAAAAAACATATGGAGTAAGGTGACTAACAACTGCGGCGGTTGGGTAGATGGATATACATACATGTTTAAACTTTCATTGACAGCCGGAAGCAGTATGGCCAATCCATTAGTAGCCCAATACATGGGCAAAGTAAATTTGAAAATGTCACCTACGGAAGATGCTGCCAAATACAATGTCACAGCTGCGGCTATTAGTCCGGATCAAACCATTCTTTCATTTATCACCTATGGCCGCATCTGGCAGTTTCGCAATTTCACAGGTGATCAGTTTTTTTCCGGCACCGGTATATACAATGATTATTCGACTACCGGATTGGATACCATTACTAGAGGGTATGAGGGACTTGAATTTATCAACAATCAAACAGTGACTCTTTGTGTCGATGGTGTGAATGGTCGTCTATCTGCAATCGATTTGGACAGTCTTGCACTATGGGTTCGCAATACGAACAATTCAGGTCCCGGAAGTTTACGAAATGGACTTTTGGCAGCGACAGAAGGAGATACATTACATTTTAAATCTTCCCTTATCAATGATACGATAACCATTACGTCAGGGCCATTAGTCTTCAACCGGAATATTAATATTATTCAGCCCGTCGGACAGCCTGTCTTTCTTCAATCATTTACTACCAATACTATATCGGTTCCAACAGGAAAAAATATTTCATTGAGAAATATCAATATTCTTTGCGGAAATGCATCCGATGCGGGTATCCTCAATGATGGAACTACCTCTCTCGAAAACATTATATTTCGCAACCTTGTCATCACAAACAAAAGCATACATAATCGCGGGAATCTTTTTGTTAAAGGTACAGTCCAACTATTAAATTAATCAATCCTTCAACTTTGTTTTGCCTATTGCTTATTGCCTATTGGTTTTTTTCATTTTGCCTATTGCTTGTTGCCTATTGCCCATTGCTCATTGCTCATTGCATATTGCATATTATTTGTATTATATTTACCTATAATTTTTATTTACTAAATCCTCAACATTATGAAAGCTATCCTATTCTCAATTTTACTGATTTCATGCCTGAATGTCAAAGCACAGGAGCTCGTGATGAAGATTATTAACCCTCAGATCAGCGGAAATCAGGTCACCTATGATGTCCGTGCCGAGAATTTTATCAACATGATTTCCATGCAGTATACGATCCGCTATGATACCAGTAAGTTGTCGTTTGTAGCTATTCAAAACATGAATCTTGTTGACTTCTCCAGCCAGTGTTTCAATGCTAATATACCCGGCCTGATCCTGAATTCATGGTACCAACATGGCATCGGTGGTGTAACTATGGAAGAAAGCACACCTATCTATCAGATTGTATTTGAGATGCACAACGGAGGCTTTGGAAATGTTTGTTTTTCTGAAGATCCTTTACAAAGTGAATTCGCAAAATCTATTGAGAATGTCATTTCATTTAACATTGTAGATGATTGCCACCCGCAACCATTTCAAATTATTCTGGGCACATCAGGAACTGAAGACATAGCTCTTAAAAATGGCCTTGATATCGATCCTATAGCCAGAGATCAAAAGATACATTTCAGACTTGAACACGAACAGACATTGGAATTTAGACTTTTTAATCTGGATGGAACGCAGCTATCAGCATTCTCCGAGCAAAACTATTCATCCGGAGAAAATACACTTAACCCCGGGGCTTCCCTTGTACCGGGCATATATCTATTGACCACTCAGATCCACCGACAACCCTTGTCATTTAAGATATTTTCTTACTAATATCTCTACATCGATAAGGATTGCTCCCTTTGCTCTGAAGTTGTTGTGTACAACTTTTAATGTTTATCATTGTTTAGCTATCACGTAAAGTGATTCATCTTTTATTCAATAAACCAAACAACATGAAACAAAACCAAGAAAAGCAAGTAGCCGGTGTATGGATGGACAATAACAAAGCATTTATTGTCAACCGCCCTGCTGACAATAATTCCGGAGAGTTTATCATAAGCGAAAAAATTGAAGCCACTCATTATCATGGCGATAAAGGTGAACATGCTTCTATGAATGCAGAACCACAAAATCTGGCTAAATATCATAAAGCCATTTCAAAATCTATTCTGAATTATGATCACATCCTTGTGTTCGGTCCGGGTAAAGCACAGGAACAACTGGTCAATTTTCTTCGTGAAGATGCTCATTTCAATTCCAAGCAATTAACCTTAGAAGCTTCACAACATCTGACAGATCATCAGCTGATCGCCAAAGTCAGGGAATTTTTCGCATAAGCCACATCATATTAATTTATGATGAACCTATTTTTTACGGTTGCTTATAGAAAAGAAAATGGTAATTTTTCTGGAATAGAAAAATTACCATTTTTTATTATTTTCATAATGTTCTTTATTGAAAATAATTTCAGTCGCTAAGAAGAAGTTCAAGGCTTTATACCTGTCGCATTTTCCCTATTAATTGTCGTTATAACAGTGCATTTCCGTAGTTATCTTATGTTAGGTTTGCATTCTAATTAATACTTATAATCTTCAACTCAAATAAAACATGAAACAGAAAATCACCACATGGTTTTTATTTGATGGCCAGGCTGAAGATGCAGCTAAATACTACACATCAATATTTAAAAATTCAAGCATGGGTCCTATTATGCGATATGGACCTGGTGGGCCATTGCCGGAAGGTACTGTGCTTACAGTATCATGGACGATAGAGGGACAGGAATTTTTTGGCTTAAATGGTCCTCAAGCTAAGCCTTCAGAAGCGGTATCCTTTTTTGTGGATTGTCATTCGCAGGAAGAAGTGGATTATTACTGGAATGCATTAAGTAAAGAAGGTGAAGAAAGCCAATGTGGATGGCTCAAAGATAAATATGGGATTTCCTGGCAAATTGTTCCTGATGTCTTAATGAAGTACCACCAGGATCCTGACAAGGCAAAAGCAGGAAGGGTCATGCAGGCGATGATGAAGATGAAGAAAATTGATATTGCTAAGATCAAGGAAGCCGCTGGTGAATAGTATTGGCAGGGCTTGCCCCTGGCTGGTATAAACGAGGCCCCATCCATATTTCCTGATTTCATGTTCGCGTAATTTTTCCTTTGTCCGAATGGCGCTGATCGATTTTATCAGGGCATGGGTGGATGGTTCCCATCAAACCAGCTCAATATTTAAGGAAATCATTATGATGTTTAAGGAAAATATCCAAATGTTTAAGGAAAACATTATGATATTATAGGAAAACATTCTGATGTTTTAGGAAAATACTATTATGTTTTAGGAAAACACCCTGATATTTAAGGAAAACACTATTGTATTTAAGGAAAACACTATTGTATTTAAGGAAAATATTAAATGACTGATTTTGAGCTTATTAATTGTTGGGCTCCTGTCATACACCATTGCACAAGCTTATTTCAATCAGAAAACCTAAATCTAAAATCCCCTGATCTAACATATTTTTAATTACTAAATAAAACTTTATCCATTCCATAGCAGATATTGCAACTCCGGAAACTTATCCCTATGTCATTTTCAAATTACATCTATCAGGATCAACTCCAATCCCCCCGTCTCGTGACTCGATTTTTAACGCTCGATGACATCTCCGCATGGACTGATTTCTTCAAAGATGAAGAAGCCATTGAATTAATGCCCACATATGGCCTGACTACAAATAAAGAAA
>JBATMM010000591.1:0-3708 GCA_049289835.1 Saprospiraceae bacterium
ACCGGTGATGATCTGATCAATCTGGCCAACAGCAATCATGAGCGAATCAATCAGATCTATGTAGCGAATGGTAAAACACGTGAAGCCGTCAACGAGCTGAAAGCAGGTGACCTGGGCGTAACCGTTAAACTCAAAGAAACACATACGAACAATACCCTTGTAACGAAAGGTGTAGAATCAGGAATTGAACCCATTCATTTTCCAGAGCCCCGTATCAGAGTCGCTGTGACACCTCCAAATAAAGCGGATATAGATAAATTGGCAAAAGCTCTGCATGTTACTCATGAAGAAGATCCTACGCTTATCATTGAACAATCACCTGAACTGAGACAAACACTTCTATATGGTCAGGGTCAACTTCATCTAGATCTGATCAAATATCGTATCGAGAAGGTATATGGTGTCAGTATGGCTTTTGAAAATCCCAGAATTCCTTATCGGGAAACGATTACAAAAGTGGCAAATGAAAGTTATCGTCATAAGAAACAAACCGGTGGTTCAGGACAATTTGCTGAAGTTCATATTCGTCTCGAACCCTATCAGGAAGGGATGAAAGATCCTGATGGACTAACGGTACGAAACCGTGAATATGAAAAGCTTCCATGGGGAGGTACTTTAGCCTTCTACTGGTGCATCGTCGGTGGCTCGATAGATACCAAATTCAGCAGCGCGATCAAAAAAGGAGTGATGAATAAAATGACGGAAGGCCCTCTTACGGGATCACATTGCAGAGACATCAGGATTTCCATTTACGATGGCAAGATGCACCCTGTTGACTCCAATGATATGGCTTTCCAACTAGCAGGTACGATGGCCTTTAAAAATGCATTTCAACATGCAGGGCCTCAATTGCTTGAACCTATTTATGACGTCTCCATACTTTGTGGTAGTGAATTTATGGGTGATGTGATGGGTGATCTCCAGACCCGGAGAGCCATCATCATGGGGATGGAAAGTGAAGGACATTATCAAAAAATATTAGCCCGCGTTCCTCTGGCAGAATTACATGATTATTCGTCAACTCTTCGCTCCCTTACACAAGGCAAAGCAAAGTTTTCAATGAAGTTAGCCGATTATCAACAGGTACCTGCTGAAATTCAGACAAAACTCGTGACGGAATACCAGGCTCATGCACATGACGAACATTAATGAGTAACGAGTAACGAGTAACGAGGAGTGTATTTCAAACTGTCTACCTCTCTCGCTGTTTTACTTTCCGTCAATCAATGAAATTGAAGAGGATGAGTATCGTCGTCAGAAACAGGAAAAATAAGCCGCTGAGAAAAATAAAATCAGCGAATTTTTCATAACGAAGGCTTGGTATCCGATTACTCCGCATAGATAGAAAGGATAGAAAACTACTGGCCATAAACAAGACGATGGCAATAGCCGTGAATTCGTCAATCAGGGTAGTCTCTGCTTTGTTATTTAATTTTAGTGAGGTCAATACTATAAAGCACAGACCAAGAAGGGTAGCTGATGTATTGAGTATATGAGGAGATTTATCGCTTCGTTCTTCCATCATGACTGACTTTCAATTATTTATTATCAAACATTCTCAACATTTCAACTGATTTAACGAACAATCATCACTAAATTATATTCAGGTTGTTTTTTTATAATTAAAAACGGCCCACCCATTCAATCCGATGGCAAAGATTGTGGTCACCAGGAAGTGAATTTTAATATCGTTAAAATTACTGCCCTTCAATACAATCATACGCAATACTTGTATGAAATAGGTGACCGGGTTTGACTGAGCAATAATCCGGGCCCATGGAGGCATGCTTTCTATAGAAGTAAACAAACCACTCATGAGCATAAATATCATCATAAAGAAAAAAGCGATCGACATCGCTTGTTGCTGCGTTTCTGAATAAGTCGAAATCAATAATCCAAATCCAAGCAGGGCGATCAGATAAATAAACAGAAACGCATAAAGCAAAGCGATACTGCCTACGGGAGATATTCCATATACAAACCGGCCAACAACAAAAAGCCCTATGCTGAATACCATTAAGCCGATTATTAAAAATGGTATTAGTTTGCCCAGGATAAAATGTATTTTTTTGATTGGTGTGACATTAATCTGCTCAATCGTTCCGATTTCTTTTTCTTTTACAATATTGAGTGCACAAACGTAACTGGATATCATCGTCACCAGGACCGCCAGAATACCAGGTACCATAAAATATTTATAATTCAAATGAGGATTAAACCAATCAGAAGGAACGACATCGATCACGGGAGAAGGATTGAATTGTGATGTCGGGATCCACTTCATTCTTATCTCCGTATTAAATCGATTGATAATTTTCGTCAGGTATGCCCCACCAAGACCGGCTTTTACACCATTGATGGCGTTGACGGCCACAAATAATTTCTCGCTGCCTTCCCGGACAAGATTCTTTTCAAAACCATACGGTATTTCAAGGATAATATCGGCTTTGTCTTGTTCTATTTGCGTAAGTGATTCTTTAAACGAACTGCTATAATCTCCATTTTTGAAATACCCGGATGAACTAATTGCTGAAATCAGGCTACCCGAATAAGTGGAATGGTCATGATCAATAATAGAAATTGAAATATTTTTCACTTCATAATCTGCAGCAAGCGGAAGAATGAGCAACTGTATCAGGGGCGCCACAAAAAGTAATGGCAAAAGACCTTTATTTCTAAAAATCTGCAGAAATTCTTTTTGAATTAATAATTTTATCGTTCTCATTCCAACCTGATTTTAAATTTTCTAATGCTTATAGCTACCAGTATAACTGTCATGCCTGCAAGAATTAAAGTTTCTTTCCAAATCATCGATATACCTAATCCTTTAATCATAATAGATTTCACAATGATGTAATACCATTTTGCAGGTACGATGTTGGAAATGATCTGCAAGGGCATCGGCATATTTTCAATCGGAAACATAAATCCTGTAAATAAAAGTGTTGGCAGCATCATACCCATCATCGAAAGTAACATCGCCGTTTGTTGGGAATCTGTGCTTGTTGAAATTAAAAGTCCCATGGATAAGGCTGTGATGATCAAAAGAATGCTCTCCCCGAACAACAAAGCAATACTTCCATTGATCGGCAAGTCAAGGAGAAACACACTCAGCGAAAGAATGATGGCGACATTAATGATGGAAATAATTAAATAAGGAATTGCTTTAGACAGAATCACCAGGAAGGGCCTGAATGGTGAAACCAGGAGAATCTCCATAGTCCCATTTTCCTTTTCTCGAACTATGGAGACTGCTGTCATCATGACACCGATCAACATCAGGACAAGGGCCATCACACCAGGCACAAAATTCGGTGCTCCTTTTAGTTCAGGATTGTAGAGCATCCTTACTTCTGTTGTAATTTGATAAGGAGCCCTTTGCAATTCATTCAATTCATTCTGATAGGCCATGATGATAGCAGTGGCATACGTTGTCAATGTGTTTGCTGTATTCGGATCAGATGCGTCAGCGATGATTTGAATCTGCGCCCTATTGAAATGCAACAAATCATTATCAAATCCAGTAGGAATAACAATCGCCAATTTAATTTTCCCTTCCTTGAATGATTCCTCTAATTGGGATGCACCGACAAGATTTTCCTGGATTTCAAAATAAGTACTGGCTTCAAGTCTGTTTACAATTTGTTGCGAGGCTTCATCTTTTGCATAATCCAAAACAACAATTCTAGTATTTTTTATTTCGTTGGT
>JBATMM010000592.1:0-2432 GCA_049289835.1 Saprospiraceae bacterium
TTTCTTTATGAAATATTATAATTCTGATGGAAGGCAAAGTACATTTTGTGGGAATGGTGGCAGATGTATTGTTTCCTTTGCAGGCAAACTTGGAATTCATCACGGTAATTGTAAATTCTTAGGCACCGATGGTTGGCATAAAGGATCAATAGATGAAAAAGGAATAGTCTACCTGTCCATGACTGATGTGAATGAAATCACAACTATAGATTCACATACATATACTCTTTATACCGGTTCGCCTCATTACGTGACATTTGTTGATGATGTTGAAAACATTGATGTACAAAAAGAAGGAAGAGGCATCAGAAATAGTGCACTATTTGAAAAGGAAGGTATCAATGTGAATTTCGCACAAATAATCGCCCCTTCAGAAATTCGTATCCGCACATATGAGCGTGGTGTCGAAGATGAAACAATGGCATGCGGAACTGGTGTCGTTGCATCAGCGATCGCTTTTAATTTTCATACTCATAGTAAAGCTAAAAAGTGCACAGTCATAACTCAGGGTGGAGTGCTCAATGTTGAATTTAATCAGGAAGGGAAAGAAGATTTTACTGATATCAGGTTGATCGGACCTGCTGTCGAAGTATTCAGAGGCGAAGTCAGATTAGATTAATCATCATCATTATCTGTCCATTGACTTACAAGCCCTTTCATCTCACCGACAGCGTGCATGTCTTTTTCTTTAAGTCCGATTTCAATGCCCTGATTCAATAGCGTCAATGCCTGATTCCGGTTGCCCGCTTCATACAGGACTTTAGCATAATGATAATAGGTCGCGATGTAAGTGGGATGCGAATTGACCAGGTACTCATACATCAGCAATGCCTGCATTGTGGCGGAGTTTTTTCCATATTCACGTGCCAAGGCATAGATGATAAACGGATCATCCGGACTTTCCTCCAGCATGCCTTCGAGTTCCTTAATTCTACTCATCAGCAGCAAATCTAAGCTCTATTCTCATGTCTATCTACTGTTGCTTCAAGCCATTGAGTTCCGCCACTGCCACTGCCACTGCCCTCACTCCTCTCACCCCGGAATCATGGGAAATAAAGTTCATTACCTTTGCCCCAATTCGTAAAGACAACAGATAATATGAAGATTCTTGTGGCCATCAGCCAGACACCGGAGACAACAGCCCGGATAGCTTTTAAAAATGAAGGGACAATCTTTGATACCAATGGGGTCAATTTTATCATGAATCCTTATGACGAATGGTATGCTTTGGTACGGGCACTAGAATTGAAGGAACAAAAAGGAGGTAGCGTGACCGTCATTCACTGTGGTCCGCCGGCGAATGAAGTGATCATCCGAAAAGCCCTTGCCATCGGAGCTGATGATGCCGTCCGAATTAACATGGAGCCATTATCAGCGCACGCTATAGCTATCCAAATAGCCGCTTATGCAAAGGATCAATCTTTTGATGTCATTTTCACCGGAAAAGAAACTATTGATTACAATGAATCTTTGGTAGGTGGCATGGTTGCCGAACTTCTGGATTTACCATTTATCTCCCATGTTAGCAAACTGGTTTACAATGATGCAGTGGCATCTGTCACAAGAGATATTGAAGGTGGCGAAGAAGAGATTGAAGTCACTGGGCCATATGTAGTAAGTGCTGCCAAAGGATTGGCAGAACAGCGTATCCCAAATATGCGGGGTATCATGTCAGCTAAAACAAAACCGCTTCAGGTCATTACACCAGTCCCTGAAGAATCAACTGCTGACTACATTCATTTCCAGGTCCCTGCAGCAAAATCTTCGGTCAAAATGATCGATCCGAATGACATGGATGAACTGGTTCGTTTATTACATGAAGAAGCGAAAGTAATTTGATCATAAATCGAATTGATTTTATAACGATATGGTATTAGTAGTAGCAGAAACACTTGAAGGGAAAATCAAGAATTCATCATTTGAAACCGTGTATTACGGCTCCAAAGTGGCTGAGATTCTGGGAACATCCTGTCACGCTTTGATTCTTGGCCCCTGTTCAGATGGTGGCCGTTTAGGAAGCTTTGGCGCAAATGAAGTATGGCAGGTTGAAGATCAGGCATTGAATTCTTTTGATAGCCAGGTTTATTCAAAGGTCATTACACAGATTGCAAAAGATAATGGTGCTAAAGTTGTCATCCTGGCTGATAGTTCGAATGGCAAAAGTATTCTTGGACGCCTTTCCATCGCACTCAAGGCTGGACCTGTGCGGGGTGCAAATAAGCTTCCTGAATTGAAGGATGGAAAACTGAATTTTCAACGACCCGTTTTTTCAGGAAAGGCTTTTGCCACTTGCAGAATTAATTCCGAAATCGCGGTTATTTCATTGATGGGCAATAGTCTGAAACCTCAAAGTACTGGAGCAGAAGTTTCTGTCAAATCAATAAATGTTGAAATCCCGGCTTCGAAAACTAAGGTGGTCAACGTGCATAGAT
>JBATMM010000593.1:0-3098 GCA_049289835.1 Saprospiraceae bacterium
ATCTAATGTTGAAACGCCATTCCTGTGATTGTCATTTCGCTCTGCATTCAACGTATAAACTTCGGGAACAGAAAGGTCACTAAAATTAAAGTTACCATCCTTTCCTGTAACATATGTAGGAAAAACATGACCTGGTGATGTAAGCGTTACGGCTACTTTTTCGACCGTCTGATTATTTTCTGTAGAAATTGTGCCTGCTATTTCTTCTCCTGTCGGCTCACCACAATGAATACCAGACTCTGTATACACGATTAAAATTTGCTCGGGTGATATATTTCTCTCCTCCCACTCAATACTATCATCACAATTGAGATCACTGCCCTCGTCTGCTATCCAAATATTCTGCAACAACTCCACGCTTATAGCGGGAACATCACATATATCAAACATACTATCACTTTGTAAATGGTCAGGATAAAAACTATAGAGCAAATCAGGACCTGTCGTACAATCATCATTTGCATCGATATGCAAGCTGTCTAATCTAAACCAACCGTAACCAGATATATTAGTTGTAAGAACATATAATGCCGTTGGATTGGTCAGTGCTGGTTTAGAACAATCATATACATATATCTTCTTCTCACATATTGCTACATCCCCACATGAGTCAATCACAATCCATTTAATCTTGTGATATGCATTGCAGCCAATAGTATAAGGTAATCCATTCTTACTGGTCAGACTATCTGGTGAAAATTCTGAATCAAAAGAGAGTTCAGCTTCAGATAATGAATCAGTTGAAATTGAAGTGAGCGGCTTAAGAACAATCGCAGTCGTGGAATCATCTTCCAGAAACAACTGAACTTCATATTGAAGACTCTTACCACATGTAGATCGAACTTTTATCTTTTGACTCACATGTACGCTACAAGAAGTAGCATCAGGATTTTCCTCTCCCAGGTAAATCTTATTATTCGAAGGCAGTCGAACACCATCATCAGAAACACACAAAGAAATGGGAGCGGAACTACAATCCAGGAATTCGGGTCCGGTGGATTGGGCCTGTGTAAAACCTATTCCCATACAGGACAGGAATAGACAAGCACCTACGGTCAGGTAGTTGTTTTTCATGGGACTCGTTTTATTGGCTCACAAACTGAAAAGCCAATCAACGATTATAAATATAGTCAAAAAACTGCAAATCGCTTGACGTGAAGAGGGGACGAGTCAAATGCGCCTCGTGTGTATTTTAATAATTATCTATGAAACAGATTTGATTCGACCCATTCAGGGTCGGGGTCTGCTTTACATTTAATCCCCGGGTTGCACCCGGGGCTATTAACATTCAAGCCTTTCAGGCTTATGCCTCCGAAATTAATAATCAGTCCGGAATTAAAATGAATTCCAATTCATCCATCAACCTCAACAGTTTAAAGGCATGCATCCATTGTCCTCTAAGTATAATGGGTATGTACCTCAGCATACATAACTCTCGTGGCTATCAACGATTAAGACTTTCAGGCTTAGTTTTTCTAAAGCAATATTCTCGACAGAAATGAAAATATATTTCCAGCTATCAATCTATCTCAACAGCTTAAAGGCATGCATCAATTGTCCTCTAAGCATTCCGGGTATACACCAGAGTATACAAAGTGGCTCGATCGCTCTGGCGCCTTCAGCTTTGCCCATGTCTTCTGTCTCCCAACCGATTTCAGTTAATATTTCTGTTGTGGTCTTTTTGGCTTTTTCATCATTGCCGGCAATGAACATCGTGGGTTTCACGCCTCCAAAATCAGGATCGATCATGAGTGCGTTTCCAACGCAAGAAAAACATTTTACAAACTTTACTTCCGGGGCAAGATTTTGTAAACGCTCCATCAGGCTTTCATCCAGAGATGTAAAGAATGAAAGAACTCCATTTACAGGTGGTGCATCAGCAATAGGATTAGTGGCATCGAGGACAATCTTATTTTTTAATGAATCGATTCCGGCTGATTGAATGGCTTCTTCTGCAGCGCTTCCTTTAACTGCTAAAATGACAACATCCGAAAAATTCGCTACATCCGAAAAAGAACCTATTGTCACATTGCCATTTGTCTTCTCCTTTATAGTAGAATGTTTCTCAGGGTCATTTGTGCCAATCATGACCTTGTAACCATGCTTGTGAAATCCATTTGCCAGTGTGATACCCACCTGACCGGATCCGATGATACCCATTGTCTTACTCATTTTTCAAATTTTTTAATTCGTGAGTGTTAAGAAACAAAAGGATCAACGCGGGGTTCACTGAATCGAATGATTTTATTTTTTCTGTACAGTCACAAGGTACTTTTCGCCGAAATAAGGCTCCTCAAAATACTGGCTTATAGGAATAAGTTTCGTCGCATAGTTAGGCCTTGTTTCCTTTCTGATCTCATTTGCATCACCACCTTTGAGCATGATCCATTTTTGCGAAGGAACCAGATGTTTAGACCAGGCGATCATCTGAGATACTGTACTGACTGCCCTACATACTACTAAATCATATCGGCCTTTATAATCCTCGGCTCTTGAGTGAGCAACCGATACATTTTCCAATTTCATTTCGGCGGCTATCTCAGTGACAACCTTGATTTTCTTCGCCATTGAATCAAGCAATGTAAATTTTACCTCCGGGAACATAATGGCTAAAGGAATACCCGGGAAGCCTCCACCTGTGCCAAAATCCAAAACTTCCATTCCATTTTTAAAGGGATTAAGTTTTGCAATCGCAAGAGAATGCAGCACGTGATGTTCATAGAGATGATCTATGTCTTTGCGACTGATGACATTGATTTTTTCATTCCAGCTCCTATAGATCGCATCAAGCATTTCAAATTGATGAAATGTTTCTTCACTTAATTCAGGAAAATATTTACGAATCAATTCCATGTTTTCTTTTTTGAAATAACGGTGAAGGCTCCCATGAGGGCAAGATAAACGGCATAAGCAATTTCCAATATGGGATAAACAATTACAGTGTCTTTATCTCCTAATTTTTTTGTCCATTCAAAATAATTTTGCCAACGAATAAAAATACCAACAATGCTTATGATCAACCAAACTCGCCAAAGCATCATGCTCATCATCAGCGGAAATAAAAACCAATGCCCAATCAAAGCTAAACCATACAATCC
>JBATMM010000594.1:0-2011 GCA_049289835.1 Saprospiraceae bacterium
TAATCATGTCCATTATTTCAGCATTCCGCTTACCATTGGATATCAACTTTTGAATTTTAAAGTAGTTGATCTTTCTCTTTTTGCAGGAGGTGAATCTTTTTTCTTCTTTGATCTGGATCACAATGATATCGGTCTCAAAGTTGATGAGCTTTACGGTGTTACACCGGCATTGACAGGTGTCGTGCAGGCTGAAATTTTATCGTTGATCACAGTAGATGTAAAATACCATCATGCCCTGCACGAACAAATCCGTAAACGAAAAGAATCGTTGTTATCCGGGTTTTCCTTCGAGGTTGGGATCATCTTTTAATTTTCAACATATATTTCTGTTCGAAAATGGAGATGATAATAGGTATTATTCTTTCCCCTTTAGGGGTGAGGGGCAAAACTAGTAAACACAAAAAAGCCTGAAACGATTTACTGTTTCAGGCTTTCTTAATTTATATATAATCAGTTTAAAAGAACTCCGCAACTAAAGGTTTTTCAATACTGAAGATGAAGGTCAATTGCCCACATTCTTTCATCGGACCTGAATATTTTTCTTCAAATCTATATTTAGCAGCCAGATGTGATGCCTGATTGATGACATCATTGTCAGTAATCGTTGTTTTCTCAGGATCATAGGCTACATAGACGACTCTTCCCTGTCTGTTGATGCATATATTTAATGTAACCTTTCCATTGACTTTAGCAGCTTTGGAAATATCTTCTCTGTAGATCACGCGTCGTGTGATGACACCATTTCCTTCAAGACCGTCACCACCACCACCATCACCGGCTGTTGCCGCACCTTGCTGATTTCCTTCTATCGGACTACCTTCACCTCCACCATCAGCATGTGTTTCAGCATCTGTTCCGGTAGTATTGCTTTCGCTTGCAGTCACTTCAGTATCATCCTCAGATGTGACTTCACTTGGGATAAGACTTACATCATCAGCTACTGTTGTTTCTGTAGTAGGATTTGTTTCATCTACAGGAACAGGATTATCAGTAGGCTTGTCAGCAGTAGGTTCTGGTGTTTCATTGAAGACAGGACTTCGGGCCTGAAGACCCTGGCTACCGGCTTCTACAATCTGTGGCATTTCAACATAGCCTAATTCAACAAGTAACTCTTTAGGTTCTTCTTTCACCATTTGATGAGCAAAAGGAAGAAAACCAAGAAGCAGTAATGCTACGTGAACTCCAAAACTCCATTGGAGACTTTTCTTTTGAGTACCATTTTCAGTTTTCATGATTCAGTCTTTTAGATCAATTATATATATGTAAAAGACGCCCCCTCCTCTGTTAAGGTGAGTTGCTGATCTATTAATGAAAACTTAAATGAACTCTATTATAAGTCCCCTTTAGGGGATTTAGGGGCAAAATGGGGGCAAAACGAGGCCAAAACGAGGCCAAAACGGGCCAAAAAAAAAGCCACACTCCCTTTTCAGGAATGCGGCTTCTTGCCCACAATTTCTTTAGTGTTTATTTGACAAACTTATATGCCTGTGATTTATTCCCATCGGTGATCATGTGCATATAAAAACCAGCGGATAAGTTGTCGGTGTCCATTTTAACTAAGTTCTTACCCTCCGATAAATTGTATGATTGATTTGAAATCATTTTTCCGGAAAGATCAAAAACATTCATTGACAATTGAGCTGACTTGTTTAATTCCAGTTGAATATTGAGTTCGTCTGATACCGGATTCGGACTGAGCATGACATCACCCATTATTTCTTCAATAGGCTCAACTGCAGTTTCAATAGAGCATAAGAAGTCTTTCACAATCTGTCCACGCAATTCTCCACCCGGATGTAGGGCAGTATGAACATTGGCATATACCTTTCCTGCAATGATGCCATTGAGAATAGAGGTGTCTGTCGGAACGCCACCACCAAACACAGCACCATTCGCGAAGAATGTTGTAAGCGGTAATATCACCCCTCCATTGACTCCTATCGGTGCCGCATGTAAATGTGCAGCCGTAAGATCACCGGTCAATCCATCTGTGGCTATCGAAAGATTGAGA
>JBATMM010000595.1:0-3457 GCA_049289835.1 Saprospiraceae bacterium
TGGATTTTTGAAAAAGCTTCCCGCATTACCTATCACTGAAGGATCAGGTAGTTTACTCTGACGAATATGAATCACTGCATTGCTTACATCTTGTATTGTGGGATTCAGAATACCTCGTTGATTCAATACATCCTGTATCGCGCCGTACGAGGTATTGACCTTATGTTCCCTGGTCAATCGCAGAGAGACGCCAGTGATGATATACTGTCCTTTCGCTTCCTGTTTAAATATACTATCACGATATCCGAATTTGCATTCTTCTTTAGAAAATCGTCTGATTTCACCAGTCCCTAATCTCACGGCTTCAAGCGAATGAAAAACAGATTCTATTTCCACACCGTAGGCACCAATATTCTGAATCGGTGATGCACCTATCGTACCTGGTATCAACGAAAGATTTTCAACACCCCCAAAATTTCTCTCCAATGCCCATAAAACAACCTGATGCCAAATTTCTCCGGCACCTACGTGAATAAGTGGATCATTTCCATCTTCCTCTTCTTCAATCTCAATTCCTTTCAATTCAATCCTCAACACATTCCTTTCAATATCACCGATAGGTAATACATTACTTCCACCACCGAGTATCAAAGGACTATCCAGAAACTGTGCAGCCAATTTTAATTCTTCAATATCTTCAATACGATACAGATGATTACACGATGCTTCTACACCGAAAGTGACAAAAGATTTGAGAGATGCGTTGTTGATTAATTCCAAAGGTATTTTCGATTTTCGATTTTCGATTTTCGAATGTTTTTAACAATTTCCAAAATCAAAATCAATACAGACTATCAAATCTTATTTAATCATAATTTTTCTTTATTTATCCGCGTCCTCCTTTATTCATTTGCCGCAAATTAATGCAAATTTAATTTTCATTGCTTATTGCCAATTGCTAATTGAATTTGTTTTTCCCTCCTCCATTCCTTCGCCTTCACCTCAGCCTCAGCCTTTCAAATATCAACTTGAAGTCTCGCCAAAGCTCCATACACTCCATCCTCTTTCAAGATTAATTGATCATGAGTTCCTTTCTCAATCACTTTTCCATCTTCAAGCACATAGATACAATCTACATTTCTAATGGTGGCTAATCTATGAGCAATGATAATCGCGGTCCTTCCTTCAAGCAATCTTTCGAGAGCCTCCTGCACTACCTTCTCAGACTCTGCATCAAGTGACGAAGTAGCTTCATCAAGAATCAATATATCCGGATTTCTCAACACGGCTCGTGCAATAGCAATACGTTGTCTCTGTCCACCACTCAGCTTAATCCCACGCTCTCCTACTATCGTTTCAAATCCCTGAGGAAATGATTGTATGAATTCAAGACTATTGGATGTTCTCGCGGCATTCATCAATTCGTCCTCAGATGCCTGAGGACGACCATATAGAATATTTTCACGAATCGATCCGCCAAAAAGCAAAACTTCCTGAGGCACCAATGCATAAACAGATCTGTAGGATGAGAGATCCATCTCATTGATGCTTTTACCATCAAGTGTAATACTTCCTTTTTGCCATGGATACAGTCGCATCAGTAATGAAGCTATCGTACTTTTTCCCGAACCACTTTGCCCGACAAGTGCAATTTTCTGTCCGGGCATAATATCCATGTTGATCCCTTTGAGCACAGCCATCTCTGGTCGTGAGGGATATTCAAAATAAACATCATCAAATCGAATATGACCCG
The DNA here is from genome assembly GCA_049289835.1 of Saprospiraceae bacterium. Taxonomy (GTDB): domain Bacteria; phylum Bacteroidota; class Bacteroidia; order Chitinophagales; family Saprospiraceae; genus Opimibacter. The sequence goes on from JBATMM010000595.1 coordinate 1,694, forward strand.
TGACTTTGGGCCTGGTAACAATAAGCGGTGCACTCACTTCTACCGGCTCATTCAATATCTCCCTGATGCGTTCTGTTCCACCGAGTGCTGTAACAATTTCCGTATAGAAATTACCAAGACTTCCTATTGATCCACCGATGATAGCTGTATACGCAATGAACGTCACCAATTGTCCGGTGGTCATGACATTATTCTGCACCATGGTAGCCCCATACCATAGTATAAAAAATATAGCCCCGAATAATATGATGATGATAAAGCTTGCAAAAATCGCTCTGTACTTCGCCAGTAGTAGTGATGTCTTCACCACATTCCCCATTTCATTTTTGTAACGGTTGTATTCGAATGTTTCATTGGTGAATGCCTTGACCGTATTAATATTTTGAAGTGTTTCTTCCACCACAGTATTTGTATTTGCAAGTGACTTCTGTCTGCTCTTTGAAAGATTGCGCACGAATCTTCCGAAAAACATCGCTCCTACAACGATCACAGGAAAAGTACCGAGCATGGTTAAACTCAATTTCGGTGTCGTCACCAAAAGAAATGCAATGCCTGTGATGAGGATCAATACTTGCCGGATGAGTTCTGCAAGCGTCGTGGAAAATACCATCGATAGTCGATTGACATCTTCTGATATTCTGCTTGTCAGATCACCTACCCTGTTCTTTTCAAAAAAATAAACCGGCAGACCGATCAGCTTTTGATAAATACTACTTCGTACATCCGCCATCCCCTTTTCACTCACCACTGCAAACCATATCACCCGCAGATAACTCATGATCCCCTGCAAGACAAGAATCACAATCAGGACAAGACCGATCTGATTAAGACTAAGACCAAGCTTTCCTTTCCCTGCCGCTACATCTACCAATTCACCGGCGAGGCGTGGGAATGCCATAAATATCACACTGCCCAAAAAAAGCAGTATTAATCCCCCGATGAAATGCCAGCGATAAGGCCTTATAAAAGAGAGCATCCCCTTTACTTCCTTCAATTGCTGTAAGGAGATCTTCTTTGATTTTTCTTCCCCGTTCAATGATTCTTGTCCTCGTCTTTCTTTAGCCATATGGGGCAAAGGTAGAGAATGGGATTAGTTTAAGAAGGTAACTTCTTCCAGATCATAATTCCTTAGAATAAATATTTTTCATCATATTCGATTCCATGCTCATCAAGGAGTCCTCTATATTCTTCTTCAAAAGAGATCAAGCCATGATGTGTTTCCTGATTTTGAACATACCTCACAAGATTTGGAACAGCATCATATGAATAGGTAAAGGCACCATATCCATCCTGCCACCCTGGAAAATCAGGGATAAGTAATTTTTCTTTTATAAAACCATTGCATGAAATCTTGATGTCCTTGATAAGCGAGGCAAGCGCAAAGGTTGGATGAATATGGGTCACGACATGAAGGTGATCTTCAACGCCATTGACAATGTAGAGGTGGCAATTTTTATTTTTTAAAATGCCTCCAATGTATTTGAAGATAGGTTCCCTGTACTTCTTCGTCAGGCATTTTTCTCTATTCTTCGTACTATAGACAATTTGATAAATGATTTGGGTATGCGTACTCATGATTATAAGTTTTTGATACCCTATAATGTCTCGAGCACCCTAAAACATGACCGTTTTTTTAAAGATTTTCGCAAAAATTATTCAATCCCTTCAGGATTGAGGTTTTTCTTATCTCTTATACCCCGGGTTGCGACCCGTTACCCCAAGTTGCGACCCGTTACCCCGGGTTGCGACCCGTTACCCCGGGTT
>JBATMM010000596.1:0-2898 GCA_049289835.1 Saprospiraceae bacterium
GGATTCGTGATCTTCATGCGGGCAAACTGTCTGCAGAGGATCGTCTGCGCATGGAAGAGCTGGCGAAGACTGATCCATTTGTGCAGGATGCGATGGAAGGTTATCAGGCTAATCCTGATCATGATCATTCTGTATTGCTTAAAGTGATTGCAGACCGGATCCAACGCAAGAATGAATCAAAACGACCAAAAATATTACCGTTGTCAAAAGGATGGGTTATACCCGCAGTGGCAGCTTCATTAGTATTGATACTGGCTACGTGGGCTGTGATGTTTTATATTGAAAAACAAGGGGATGCTGCGTTTGTCGCCGCCGAACCAAAAGCAAGTACTTCAATTGAACAATCTACAGAAGTGAATTTGTCGGAGGCTGATAGTCTGACTGATGACCTCGTCGCTAATGATAAAAAAGCAGGGGGCAGGGAGCAGGGAGCAAGGGACTTTTATCGGGCTGAGGGCGCATCTCCTAGTTCTTCATCAGTAGCCGGAAATGATAATGAATCGAAAGAATTAAAAGCTGATGCCCAACCTGAATCGAAACCATCGTTAGCAAGAAAAGAATCAGTACAGAAAAGTAAAGGCGAAAAATTCATCCTGGATAAACCTGCTGATGACGCTAAAAATATTGAAGGAATCGTTGCGGATAAAGAAGTAATAGAAAGTGAAGATGAATTGTCAAAAGAACCTGTAGCCACATCACCTGCGCCCCCAATTACACAGGAGCCTGTAAGGTCTGCAGTAGAAATGAGTGCAGATAAATCAATGGCTGCGGGTGCCCCGGCTTCGAAATTAAATACAAAAAAAGATGAGGGGTATTTTGCTAATCAGATGAGTCCGGATGTGATGAAAATGCTAGTATCAGGCAAAGTTATTGACGATGTTACCGGAGAAGAAGTAATATTCGCACAAATTGCAATTGCAAATACTAATCTTGTTGAAACAACAGATTTAGATGGAAATTTTACCTTCTACATTCCTGATTCAACCGAAACAATCATAACTGAATATACCGGTTACAGTCTACTTTCCACTGAAATATCACAAGGAAATAGTAATATCTTAATAAAATTACATGAAGGTGAGATGGACGGATTAATTGGAAAAGACAGTAAAGGGAAATATAATTCTGTTCAGCAAGCGCGAATGCGCCAAACAACAAGTTCTTATAAATCAACAACCCGATTTCGTGAATATCTGAACACAAATTCACTTTTCCCATTAGCGACTACTTTTGATCCTTCTGATAAAATGGTTAAACTGGAATTTAATATTACGGCAGGACAAAAAATGGAATTTATTAAAATATTAAAATCATCAGGGAGCAAACTCTATGAAGAAGAAGCAATACGACTTCTTAAAATGGGACCAACTTGGAGTTGTGAAGATGGAAAATATCCGTGCACCAGGGAGTTTACGATTTACTTTAAGTGAAAACACAATTTCGTGACACTCATTTCCCAGGATTGAAATCCTGGGCAACAAAATCGTCCGTGCCTATGGCACTAATGTTCGACATTCATGGAATGTCGATCTTTAATGCCGTAGGCATGACCGAAATTGTAACGGTGGAAGTCATTCCGCCGGACAGGTCGCGACCTGTCCGTACTCTTTAAAATTAAACTGACTTTGCTATTACAAAAGAATTTAATTCTTCTTTGTGTTGTATTACTTCGACTAATACATTTTCAACTTTAGCTAAAGGTGGCCCATTTTTGCACCACTCAATAAATACTGAAATCTTATCATCCGGGCCTTGTGCGATTGCACCAACTGATTGATCCTCATTGTTCCAGACTTTTCCTTTTAAACCAAGTGATAGCGCTTCATCTTTTGCAGAAGCACGAAACCAAACTCCCTGCACCTTTCCTGTGATGTGAATTTTTACAGTTCTGTCCATTCCATGATCAGGCAGCCCCAATACTTGTAATCATCGGTACATCGGCCATTGTGCGAAGACCTGGTGCAGCTTTAAGAATGGAATGACATGCATTGAGGATAATGGAGCAAGTCGCTACATCACCATGCACACCGCCCATGATACGTGAACGGATATGTGGCGTGCCAAAGATTTCGATTTCATCATAAGATTCCAATTCGCCGACTGAGGCCTGGAATGTAAGTTTGATCCGTTCTACTCCATTGACGATACCTGTTCCGGTCTGTCGTATTCCTGCTACTTGTCCGGACATGATCCGTAATGATTCAGTGACCACATTTCGCTCAGAGATGACAGGTTCAATCTTATCTTCAGTTCGATCCAGTGCCCACCCTAACTGATGTGCTATAAAGTGCATAGATTCTGAAAGGCCGACATGACGAAGACTACCTTCATTTTTCTTTTTATCAAATTCGTCGTACGTCAGACCTGCACCGATTTTTTTCTGAAAAGGGATACGACGGAATTGAGCATCCTGATAGCGACGCACTTCTATACGATCTACATGCTCACAAACACCGGTAAGCAGCGTCGGTAATGTATCCATCATAAATCCTGGGTTGACACCTGTACCTAGAACGGCCACATTTTTATCTTTTGCTGCTCGATCGATGGTCTCTGACCAATCCTTTGAGCTGTCCCAGGGGAAGAACATTTCCTCGCATGTCGTCACTACGGATAAACCTGCTTCGATGAGAGATAGTAACTGAGGACCAATACGCGGCAGATCAGATACGGTGGCGAGGATGGCCACATTGACGTCTTTAATATCTGATATTTTATCCGAGATAAGGACTCCGGTAGCCTCCATACCTGATATGGTACCCATATCCTTACCTGTCATTGAAGGAGCGATATCGACGACATGCGTGATGATGATATCGCGGCGTTTGAGGGCATATTTGTAGATATTTATGCCAAGTGGGCCTGCGCCAATGAGAGCTGCGTGGATCGGAGAGATGG
>JBATMM010000597.1:0-48949 GCA_049289835.1 Saprospiraceae bacterium
TTGCGAAAGACCGTAAAGTAAGTGTTGATCTTGTATTTGGTCATCATGCACAGGAACAATCAGCTGCTAAAGAATAAGAGACCATGTCGAAAGTAAAAATAACACAGATCAAAAGTCATATTGACAGGCCACAGGCTCAAAAGGATACACTCAAAGCTCTTGGATTGGGTAAAATCCGTAGGTCTAAGATCGTTGAGGTTACAGCGCCGCTACAGGGTATGATTAATAAAGTAGCTCACATGTTGAGTATTGAAAATATTAAAGGTTAAGCATTAATTAATAGCCAGAATGGATCTCCATAAGCTAACACCGGCGACAGGATCGGTAAGAAATAATAAACGTAAAGGCAGAGGCCAGGGCTCAGGTACCGGTGGTACATCCACCAAGGGACACAAAGGAGCCAAATCAAGGTCAGGATACAAATCCAAAAGAGCTCACGAAGGTGGTCAGATGCCTCTTCAGATGCGTCTTCCTAAGAAAGGATTTAAAAATCCTAATCGCAAAACATTTATTGCACTCAATCTGGATCAACTTCAGGCTATGTCCGATAAATTCAAAGTGAGCGAATGGACACTTGAAGCACTTGAAACGCATAATTTTATCTCAGGCAATGATAAAGTAAAAGTCCTGGCGCGTGGAGAGATCAAAGTAAAAGTAAATCTGACTGCACATGCCACCAGTGATGCTGCACGCAAAGCCGTGGAAGCAGCAGGTGGAAGTATCACAATAGTTTAAGCTCATAGGATAGCCGAATGAAGAACTTTATCACCACATTACAGCACATCTGGAAGATTAAAGATTTGCGTAATCGCATTCTTTATACGTTGGCCATGATTGGAGTTTACCGACTAGGTTCTACAATCGTATTGCCTGGTGTAGTTCCTTCCGTTTTAGCAAGCTTTGCCAGCAATAAAGCTCATAGTAATGACCTGCTCGGTCTGATCAACATATTTACGGGCGGTGCATTTAATAATGCTGCCATTTTTGCTTTAGGCATCATGCCTTATATCACAGCTTCAATTATCATACAGTTATTAGGATTTGCTGTCCCATATTTCCAACGTTTACAGCAGAAGGAAGGTGAGTCAGGTCGAAAGAAGATAAATCAGATGACCAGGTTACTTACAGTAGCCATCACTCTTGTTCAGGGCGGAGCATATTTGACATATGTGAAAAGTATTGGCGCAATTTCTCCGAATATCCCGGTTTCATTATTCTGGTTTTCAAGTATCATCATCCTTTCATCAGGTACAGTTCTGGCCATGTGGTTAGGTGAGCGTATCACAGATAAAGGTATTGGAAACGGTATTTCCATGATTATCATGATTGGTATTATTGCCAGGTTGCCTCAGGCTATCATCTTTGAATTTCAGGCTCAGCTCAATCAGGGAGGGATGTTAACCTTTGTGCTTGAATTGGCCGGCTTTTTTATTGTTACTATGCTGTGCATAATGGTTATACAGGGTGTTCGCCGTATCCCTATTCAATTTGCAAAAAGAATGGTAGGAAGAGGTAATGCTAATATTCCTCAGTCAGGAGCCAGGGATTATATTCCGCTCAAACTAAATGCTGCAGGAGTTATGCCGATCATCTTTGCTCAGGCCATTATGTTCCTTCCGATGACAGTCGCTCAATATTTTATGGGAAATGATGCAGGTGCCCAGACAGGTGGAATTTTAAGGTCACTGAATGATCCTTTTTCTACTGCAACAGCAGTATTATCATTTTTACTTGTTGTTGTTTTTACCTATGTGTATACAGCTCTCCTGGTAAACCCTCAACAATATTCAGAGTATCTGAAGCGACAGAATGCCTTTATTCCGGGTATCAAGCCAGGAAAAGACACAGCTGATTTTATTGATACCATTACGACCAGGGTGACTTTACCTGGAGCTATTTTTCTAGGTATCATCACGATCCTTCCAAAGCTTGCTCATGCAGCAGGGATAAACCAGGGGTTTGCGGTATTCTTTGGAGGCACTTCATTGCTTATCCTTGTAGGTGTTGTACTTGATACCCTGGCTCAGGTCGAAAGCCATCTCCTTATGAGAAAATACGATGGATTGGTTAAATCCGGAAAACTGAAAGGCCGCAGTGGTAGCGGTATGCAGATTGGAGCCAACATGTAATGGTAGGGTTCAATGACTTTTCTTCCAAATTTCCTGTCTGAGTCTTTGTAAATGACGTCCGATTCACGATATCAATATAAAACAGAAGAGGAGATTGAAATCATCAGGCATAATTGTCTCCTTGTTACATCCACTATAGCAGAAGTTGCAGCTCATTTAAAACCGGGAGTGACAGGTATTGAACTGGATCGTATAGCAGAAACATTTATTAGAGATCATAATGCTGAACCGGCTTTCAAAGGATACCCGGGCACTGTTTTTGATTTTCCTGGAACATTATGCATTTCCCTCAATGAAGTCATTGTTCATGGTATTCCGGGGAGCTCCACGATCAAAGAAGGAGACATAGTTTCCATTGACTGTGGTGTAAAAAAGAACGGATATTTTGGAGATGCCGCCTTCACATTTGCAATAGGAAATATTAGCGCGGAAGTCATGAAGTTGTTAGTGACCACAAGAGAATGTCTTGATTTGGCCATAGGACAGGCCATCGCTGGTAACCGGCTGGGAGATATTGGTTTCGCAGTCCAACATCATGCTGAAACCGAGTCAGGATATGGTGTCATCAGGGAAATGGTAGGACATGGAATAGGTAAAAAACTCCATGAGCCTCCTGAAGTACCAAATTATGGGAAAAGGGGAAAAGGACCGATCCTTCATGAAGGATTAGTCATAGCCATTGAACCTATGATTAACCTTGGAAGTAGGGAAGTTATGCTCAAAAAGGATGGGTGGACGCTTATTGCGAGGGATTTAAAGCCTTCAGCTCATTATGAGCATACTATTGTAGTCAGAAAGGAAAAAGCAGAGGTTCTTTCAGATCACGTAGTCATAGACAAAGCGGTAAAAAATAACGACAATTTGACCGAAGTGTGGATAAAAAAGTAGATATTTGCACTCCAAAATCAAAAAATGGCGAAACAACAGGTCATCAAACAAGATGGAATTATCGAAGAGGCCCTGTCAAATGCCATGTTCAGAGTAAGATTGGAAAATGATCACATGTTGATCGCTACGATCTCTGGAAAGATGCGGATGAATTATATCAGGATATTGCCGGGAGATAAAGTTTCAGTGGAAATGTCACCATACGATCTGTCAAGAGGCCGTATTACATACAGATATAAATAAATAACAGGCCTAAACACCTGTCAAAATAAAAGAATATGAAAGTCAGAGCTTCAATAAAGAAAAGATCAGTTGACTGCAAGATTGTCAGAAGGAAGGGTAGACTCTATATTATTAATAAAAAGAATCCAAAATTTAAACAGCGTCAAGGCTGATAAAATACCTATAACTATATGGCGAGGATAGCAGGCGTAGATCTACCGAGGAACAAGAGAGGCATCATTGGCCTCCAGTATATTTTTGGCATCGGTGGTAGCCGGGCTAAAAAAATCCTGGAACAACTTTCTATTGAAGAAAGCGTGAAGGTTCAGGATTGGACCGATGACAATGTTATGAACATTTCACGTATTGTTCAGGAACAATACAAAGTCGAAGGTGAACTCAGATCTGAGGTTCAGACACACATCAAACGGCTTATGGACATTGCCTGTTACAGGGGGCTTCGTCATCGAAAAGGTCTTCCTGTTCGTGGTCAAAGGACTAAAACAAATGCCCGCACCCGGAAAGGAAAACGTAAGACTGTAGCAAACAAGAAGAAAGCAACCAAATAATATCTGGAAAATAAGATTCATCGATTTCTTGCGGAGTTATCTAAAAAATATCACTGTTTATTTCGGAAATCTAAAATCGTAAATCCAAAATCGCAATTCAAGAATGGCTAAAACAATAAAAAAAGTAGCTAAAAAGCGTAAAGTCAAAGTAGAATCTGACGGAAAAGCTTTTATCCAGGCCACCTTCAACAATATCATTGTCACGGTGACCAACCGTGCCGGTCATGTTGTCTCCTGGGCTTCTGCCGGGAAAGCTGGTTTTAAGGGTTCAAAAAAGAATACTCCTTATGCTGCTCAGGTAGCTGCATCTGCTGCTGCTCAGGAAGCTTACGATGCGGGCATGAGATCAGCTGAGGTATTTGTGAAAGGCCCGGGATCAGGTCGTGAAGCTGCGATCAGAGCTATTGATGCAGTTGGTGTCAGAGTTTCACGTATCCAGGATCTTACACCGGTTCCGCACAATGGATGCCGTCCACCTAAAAGAAGAAGAGTCTGAAAAGCGCTGATTGAGCAACGAATTATTTTCATTCTATTGATTATTAAAAGATATGGCAAGATATACCGGACCCACCACTAAAAAAGCCAGAGCCTTAGGCGAAATGATCTTTGGCTTTGACAAAAGTTTTGAGCGAAAAAAATATCGCCCGGGCCAACATGGTAATTCAAAGCGACGCCGCCAGAAATCTGAGTATGCGCTTCAGTTGCTTGAAAAACAAAAAGCAAAATATACATATGGTGTCTTAGAGCGCCAGTTTAGAAACATCTTTGAAAAAGCTAGTTCTAAAAGTGGAGTTACCGGTACTGTGCTTCTGCAGTTGCTGGAGTCACGCCTTGACAATACTATTTTCAGATTAGGGGTAGGTAGGACACGAAGAGCTGCTCGTCAGTTAGTGTCACACAAACATGTACTTGTTAATGGTGAACTTGCTTATATACCATCATATCAGTTAAAGCCAGGAGATGTAGTATCAGTAAGAGGTAAATCACAGCATATTGAAGTGATTTCAGACAATGTCGCCGCAAAAACAGATATCCGCAAATTTCCCTGGTTAGAGTGGAATCCGGACAGAATGGAAGGGAAATTCCTTACTTATCCGGAACGCGATGATATTCCTGAGAAAATCAATGAACAATTGATTGTCGAGTTGTATTCTAAGTAATCATTGAAGGATCGGTTCCTAATACTGCATTCTTTCTTTTGGTTATCTATCATTTATAAATTATTCCACACGAAATCGTCTTTATGAGCATCTTGAATTTTCAAAAGCCGGATAAAATTTTACTCCAGAAAGCCACTGACTTTCATGGACAATTCGAATTTAAACCTCTTGAGCCTGGATTTGGTCAAACAATCGGAAATTCGCTTCGACGTATTTTACTTTCTTCATTGGAAGGATACGCCGTATCAGCTATTCGTATTGCCGGAGTAGATCACGAGTTTTCAAGCATCCCTGGCGTTGTTGAAGATGTTGTAGATATTATCCTCAACATTAAACAGATCAGATTAAAAAGCACGATGAAGGGTGATAAGGCCAACGAGCACCAGATTTATATCACCATCAGTGGCCAGGATGAATTCCGCGCAAAAGACATCGAATCAAAAACCAATGTTTTTAAAGTGATGAATCCTGAACTGCTGATTTGTCGAATGGAACCTTCTGTCAACCTTGAGTTGGAAATGACGATCACTAAAGGAAGGGGATATGTACCGGCGGAAGAGAATATGCCTGAAAATGCACCTATCGGAGTTATTCCAGTCGATGCTATTTATACTCCAATTAAAAAAGTTGCTTACCAGGTTTCAAATACCCGTGTTGGACAACGTACAGACTACGAGAAACTCAGTATTGAGGTGGAAACTGATGGTACTATTCATCCTGAGGAAGCTATCAAAGAAGCAAGCCGTATCATGATTCAACACCTGATGTTGATCACGGATGAGCATATTACTTTCGATGATAAAGTGGGTAAGGAAGATGGAATCGTGAATGAGCATATATTGAGTATGCGTAAATTACTCAAGACATCATTGGAAGATCTTGATCTTTCTGTCCGTGCTTACAATTGTCTCAAAGCTGCCAAAATCAATTCACTTGCTGAATTGGTAAGGTTCGATACACATGAATTATTGAAGTTTAGAAACTTTGGAAAAAAATCATTGGTGGAAATAGAAGAACTCCTCCAGATCAAAGGATTGACATTCGGAATGGATTTGTCGAAATACAAATTAGACGAAGACTAGAATGAAAGGGCTTATTTGTTTATAAGCTTATATGTTTATTCCATAAACACATAAACCAATAAACGTATAAACCCATAAATATAATTGCAGTTACTGCGATGGCTTTTTGCCCGGTGCTGCGGAGTCATTAATTTAATTAACCAACAATAAACGGTCATGAGACACGGTAAGACATTTAATCACCTTGGAAGGAAAGCAGGGCACCGCGCAGCTTTATTGATGAATCTGAGCTTAGCTCTGATCCAACATAAACGCATCTTTACTACAGTAGCAAAGGCAAAAGCCCTGAAAAAGTATATCGAGCCTTTAATCACAAAGGGTAGAAGTAATACAACACATAACCGAAGGGTAGTATTTGCCTATCTCAGCAACAAAGAAGCAGTAACAGAACTTTTTTCAACAATTGCAACTAAAATAGGAGACAGACCAGGAGGGTATACTCGTGTGATTCGTACAGGATTCCGTAAAGGCGATGGCGCTGAAATGGCAATGATCGAGTTGGTAGATTTTAATGAACTCTATACAAACCTGAAAAAACGTAGAAGTCAATCAGGTTCAACAACCGGCAAACCTGTAACAAAGCGAACAAGAAGAGGAAAAGGTAAATCAACAGCCTCGGTTGCAGCTGCATCTGCTACACCTACTGACACTACTGCGACTTCAGAAGAAGAATAGTACCTGGTTAAACCAGTACATATATAAAGGCCGGAAGAAAACTCCGGCCTTTTTTGTTTATAATAGAATGACAGGTTTTCCGTCCACTTCAATTATATTTTTTCCTATATATTTGTGCCCCTGAATGTAAGGGTTATACACATGCGATCAGATTCTGGTACTCCATCAGCCATACTACTTTTAGAAGACGGGATGTATTTCGAAGGAAAAGCTGCTGGTAAAGGCGGTACTGCCACCGGGGAACTATGTTTCAATACCGGCATGACCGGATACCAGGAAATATTTACAGATCCATCCTATTATGGACAAATTCTTGTTACAACTCATGTTCACATCGGCAATTACGGGATTAAAAAAGGAGATGTAGAGAGTGATCATATGCAGATCAATGCACTCGTCTGCAAGACTTTTGTTGATGATTATAGCCGGGCGTTAGCGGATCAATCCATACAGAATTATTTTGAAAATGAAGGAAAGCTATGTATTTATGGAGTTGATACAAGATCAATCGTGAGACATATTCGAAGTAAAGGAGCAATGAATGCGATTGTTTCAAGTGAAATAACGGATATAGAGGTCCTGAAAAAAATGCTAAATGAAGTGCCTTCTATGGAAGGATTAGAACTTGCATCCATTGTTTCAACAAAATTTTCATACGAAGTAGGAGATCCGGATTCAAAGTACAGGATCTCGGCTTTAGATTTTGGTATAAAAGCTAATATTCTGAAATGCCTTGTTGAGCGGGGTTGTCATGTCAAGGTATTTCCCGCTAAATCTACTTTTGAAGAGCTAATGTCATTTAAACCCCATGGCATTTTTTTGTCAAATGGACCAGGTGATCCGGCGACAATGACATATGCAATAAGCACAATAACAAAACTTGTAAATTCCAACATTCCCCTTTTTGGAATTTGTCTCGGACATCAGTTATTAGCGCTTTCACAGGGGATCTCTACGTATAAGATGCATCACGGTCATAGAGGAATAAATCACCCTGTGCTGAATAAGGTTACAGGACTTTGTGAAATAACAACACAGAATCACGGTTTTGGTGTTTCACCTTCAGAGTTATTAAAATATAGTGATAAAGTTGATGTCACTCATATCAACCTGAACGATCAGACAATCGAAGGTCTCTCTGTAAAAGGCAAGCCGGCATTTTCTGTACAGTACCATCCTGAATCTTCCCCCGGACCTCATGATTCAAGATATTTGTTTGATCAGTATTTGTCGCTAATCCAATCTCTCAATTAATTTTAAATTCATACTTCACTATTTATTCCAAAACGATGAGCGCTATAGTAGATATAATTGCCAGGGAAATTCTGGATAGCAGAGGAAATCCCACTGTCGAAGTTGAAGTAATAACCGAATCAGGTATTGTAGGTAGGGCAGCAGTACCCTCGGGTGCTTCGACCGGTAAGCACGAAGCTGTTGAATTGAGAGATGGCGATCCAACTCGTTACCTAGGAAAAGGAGTTCTGGATGCATGCAAAAATGTTGAAGAAAAGATTGCTGAACAATTGATTGGGATGGATGTCTCTGAGCAATTGGAAATTGATCAGGCTATGATTGATCTCGATCCAAATCTCAATAAATCCGGAATTGGTGCTAATGCGATGTTAGGTGTAAGCCTCGCTGTCGCAAAAGCTGCAGCAGCAGAACATCATCAACCTCTGTTCAGATATATCGGAGGTGTCAGTGCTCATGTTCTTCCAGTGCCGATGATGAATATTCTCAATGGAGGTTCGCATGCAGATAATAGTATAGACTTTCAGGAATTCATGATTATGCCTGTGGGGGCAGATCACTTCCGAGATGCCCTTCGTATGGGCGCAGAAGTGTTTCATCATTTAAAAAAAGAGTTGCACGATGCCGGTCATTCAACGAATGTAGGTGATGAAGGCGGTTTCGCTCCAAATCTCAAATCGAATGAAGAGGCCATTGAAGTTGTGCTAAAGGCTATCGAAAAAGCAGGTTTCCGGCCAGGAGAAGATATTGTAATTGCTTTGGATGCAGCGGCTTCAGAATTTTACAATGAACAGGACAAAACATATGATTTTAAGAAGTCTTCCGGACAGAAGAAATCATCTGAAGAAATGGTTGCTTACTGGGCATCATGGTGTAATAAATATCCCATCTTTTCTATTGAAGACGGATTGGATGAAGATGACTGGGACGGATGGAATAAACTTACCACTGCACTAGGTCACAAAGTCCAGCTCGTGGGTGATGATCTTTTTGTCACCAATGTGGAAAGATTGACATTAGGAATCGAACGTCAGAGTGCTAACAGTATTCTGATTAAGCTGAATCAGATTGGCACTTTATCTGAGACTATTGAAGCCGTTCAATTAGCTACAAGAAATAGTTTTACATCAATCATTAGCCATAGAAGTGGTGAGACTGAAGATGTCACTATTGCTGATCTTTCTGTGGCATTGAATACAGGACAAATCAAAACAGGCTCCTTGTCCCGATCTGAAAGAGTCGCCAAATACAACCAGCTTTTACGTATTTGTGATGTATTGGGTGATTCTGCTTTTTATCCGGGGTTATCCCTCCTGAGTAGATAGTCGCTCCACTTTTTATTCATTATCCTTCTCCTTTAATTGTAATTAAAACTGTTGGCACGGCTATTGTATAATAGCTCATACCATTCCCATGGTATTATTATCCCATCAGCATATCCATTGTCCTTTTATGCAATTTATAGTCCTTGAACAGGGGGCAGGACTGATGTGGGTATCGGTATACAGACCATATTGGCCTGTCCCTCTTTTCTATTTGAAGAAGGAATCAGACCGTGTAGGAAATCAGTATTTTATCATTATCTTTCGGACTTTACAACAGGTCTCAACGATATGAAAAATTTAATTCATCTACGGCTGGTGATTTCAAATTTAATTGCCGCCGGTTGGCTCAACAAATATTCAGTTGCTGCCGGTTTGTTTGTTATCTGGATGCTTTTTTTTGATAAGCATAATTTCTTTACGCAGTGGAGCCTGAGGAGTTCAGTGAGTCAGTTAGAGAGTTCTATTACGGACTATCAGGTACAACTGGCTAAAGCTGAAGCCGAACATCAGGACCTGATGAATAACAAAGAAAAATTTGCCAGGGAAAAATATCTCATGCACAGACCTGATGAGGATGTCTTCATATTTCAATAATGGTAAGTAGAATCAGATTGCTTTTATGAGTGTATTAGTAGGAAAGGACAGCCGTGTTTTGGTGCAGGGCTTTACCGGAACAGAAGGAACATTTCATGCCAGCCAAATGATTGAATACGGCACTAAAGTCGTAGGTGGTGTGACACCAGGAAAGGGAGGACAACTCCATCTAAATCTACCTGTTTTCAACACTGTAGAAGAAGCTGTAAAAGAGACCAAAGCAAATGTATCCATCATATTTGTGCCACCTGCTTTTGCACCAGATGCTATCCTGGAAGCCGCCGAGTCTGGTATCAAAGTTATCGTTTGTATTACTGAAGGAATACCTGTTCAGGATATGATTAAAGTAAAGTCCTATCTTAATTCTTCCGGCTCCAGACTGATCGGCCCTAACTGTCCAGGTATCATTACACCCGGTGAAGCAAAAATAGGAATCATGCCTGGGTTTATCCATAGACCCGGCACTATCGGCATTGTCTCCAGATCGGGCACACTTACATACGAAGCAGTTGACCAGGTTACAAAAGCAGGATTAGGTCAATCAACCTGCATAGGGATTGGTGGTGATCCGATATGTGGAACAACTACGCTTGAAGCTGTTCAATTACTCATGGAAGATCCGGCCACGGAAGGGATCATAATGATCGGCGAAATAGGTGGATCCATGGAGTCCGACGCAGCTTATTGGATTAAAGAAAACGGTACCAAACCTGTTGTAGGTTTTATCGCAGGGAAGACAGCACCTAAGGGAAGGAA
Source organism: Saprospiraceae bacterium (assembly GCA_049289835.1). Lineage (GTDB taxonomy): Bacteria > Bacteroidota > Bacteroidia > Chitinophagales > Saprospiraceae > Opimibacter. The sequence goes on from JBATMM010000597.1 coordinate 10,652, forward strand.
AATGGGCCATGCGGGTGCCATTATTGGTGGCAAGGCGGATACAGCTGCTGCCAAGATGGAAATCCTAGCAGCTTGCGGGGTTCACGTTGTCGAATCTCCTGCTCAGATAGGAGCGACAATGGCAAAAGTACTTCTGCAGAAATAGCCCAAACATATCTTTCTTAAGCAAAGCCTGATTCTTCATTAGCATTTGTTCATATGATTCAACATCAATTATTAGCTGGCAAAAGGGGCGTTATTTTCGGTGCTCTTGATGAGCAATCTATTGCCTGGCACGTAGCAACACAATGTGTGGCTGAAGGTGCCCGTATTACACTGACGAATGCACCGGTGGCCATGAGGTTTGGAACTATCCAGAAACTAGGTGAGCAACTTAACGCAGAGGTTATATCCGCAGATGCCACTTCAATAGAAGATTTGAAATCACTGTTTGAAAAATCAGTTGATATTCTCGGAGGTCCTCTCGATTTTGTCCTGCATTCCATCGGAATGTCTTTAAATGTGCGAAAGGGAAAAACTTATACTGACATCAATCACGAATGGATGCTGAAAACATTAGATATAAGTGCTATCTCATTTCACAAAATGATGCAGGTGCTATATCAATTAGATGCAATGGCTGAAGGTGGATCTATTTTAGCGCTTACTTATATTGCTGCCCAGCGTGTGTTCCCAGATTATAGCGAAATGGCAGATGCAAAAGCCTTATTAGAATCCTTTGCACGTAGCTTTGGTTATCATTTTGGTGTTAAGAGACATGTACGCGTAAATACACTCTCACAATCACCCACTCGAACTACAGCAGGTAGCGGCGTGAAAGGATTTGATGATTTTTTCTCTTATGCCGATTCGATGGCACCTTTAGGGAATGCAAGTGCTGACGATTGTGCCCGTTATTGTGCGGCTCTTTTCTCCGACTATACAAAAGCTGTCACGATGCAGAATCTTTTTCATGATGGCGGTTTTAGCTCTATGGGTATTAACCCGGCAGTTATGAACAGAGGATAGATTATTTTACCTTCCTTGCGTTATATGTTCTGGATGAATACTGCGCTACGAATTTTTACATTAATTGTTCTCGTCACTCTGGTCTCTTCAGTCACCCTGAAAGCTCAAATCAGAGATTTAGGACAGAATGCGTTAGGTTCCTCCGAGATAAAAGACACCCTTGATTCCGGAACACTGCCTCTAGATACACCTGTGGTTATGAAATATGTGTTGATGGGTGATCCGGATGCTAACTATTCCATTAAGGATACATTTACATGGGAGGATACGAGACATAGTCCATTGCGTTTTGATCAGGCCCACCTTGGCAATTTAGGTTCCGCAAGCCGCTCATTAGCTCCTTCATTATCTACTAAAATCGGATTTTCTACCGGATGGGACCAGTATGATCCTTATTATTTACAAGTTGATAGCTTTAAATATTATAGCCAGGATGTACCAGTTACAAAAGTGAAGTATTCACAAGCTGGTCAGGAGGATACTTATGTATCACTCAGTTTTGGGAGGAGTTTTGCAAAAGGCGTCAATTTGAGTATGTCATATGATCGCATCAATCAAATCGGTGAATTCGCTCATCAGCGTCAGAAGAATACAGCTTTTGGCGTAGGTGTGTGGTACAATGCACCATCAGGGAAATATGATGCATTCTACAATTATCTTTCGAATGCCGCCATCAGCGAAGAAAATGGTGGAATTTCAGAACCGGATTTAATCGGAAGTCAGGTGGTACCAAATCTAAAGGTTCCCGTTTACCTTTTAAATGGTTTGACAACGCATAAGCATAGAAGTTTTGATACAAAGCAAATATTTCATCTTATTAAGGATTCTTCATCACCAGGTTTTGATCTTTGGATGAATACGAATTTTTCAACCGGCCTTTACAAATTTGCAGATGTTCCTCTTGATACTTCGTCTGCTTACTTTGGCTCTGAATACCGTTTTGATCAGAGAGGTATAAGGCAATTTACATTTGAAAAAGATTTTGAAATGAGTGCCGGAATTTCATTGCCGTGGACATCTGCAAGGTCAATGATTCAATCCTCATTTCGTTACCGGTTTATTTCACTTGATCAGGAACCACAGGACAGAAAAATAAGGGAACTTTTCTGGGAAGCTTCGGGAGATTTTCATTGGATAAAAGCTTTGGAATTAAAAGGAGTGATGTCACTTGGCGTTGGACAAGCCAGTGGTTCATATTTATTTAAAGCAGAAGGAATATTAAATACAGGGCTGGTTGGCAAATTTTTGGGATACTGGTCTATCATGGGTCGAAGGCCTTATATGATCGAATCAATATTCTTCGTCAATCAAACACCTATTTATCAATATCATTTTAATAACCCGTTTACTAACGATGTTGGTGTAGAATGGAATTGGGAAAAGCAAAAACTAAAGGCTGGAATCAACTGGCTTGTTTTTGACAACTATATTTTTTTTGATACACTGAGACATCCTGCACAGATTACAAATTCTTTTTCATTGCGCCGCTTCACTATTAATAAAGAATTCGATTTCTCCTGGATAGGATTGAAAGCAAATGTTATATGGCAACCTGATACAAGAGAAGAGCTGGCCATTCCTGATCTAATTTACGCTGCGGGTTTTTACGGGAGACTTAATCTGTTCTCACATAAGGTGATACTCATGCCCGGCATTGATGTCACATATCATAATGGATATCATGGGATAAGTTATTTTCCAGTCAACGGCAGATATCACCTTACCAATGGCTTGCCTATTCCGGATTACTTCAGAATGGATGCGGTGATAGGTATGAAAATACGGTTCCTTAAAGCTTTTGTAAGGATGGAGGACCTTGCAGGATTGTGGAAATCAAGGGTTCTTTACCAGGCCGATTATTATCCGCACTATCCTGGTTATTTCAGAATCGGAATTGAGGCTGGGTTTTTTAATTAAATTTTATACGTGTTTTTTCAATGATTGATTTGCAAAATTGAATCCTTTCAGCATATTTTAAAAATATCATTTAAAAACTACGTAATTTAACACGCATAAATCCTTGTTATGAAAAATTTATCCTTTTCACTCTTCACAATAATATTTGTCCTCTTTATAGCTGTTCCGTCATGGGCTCAAGGGGATAAAACTTTACGTCCAAGTCCACCGGCAGAAGTTTCCGCCATGATCGACAGTGTTAAGGTGATCATTAATTATTCCTCTCCTTCGGTTAAGGGCAGGAAAATATGGGATGGCCTGGTGCCCTATAATCAGGTCTGGAGAACCGGCGCCAATGAAGCCACAGTATTTGAAACTAATAAAGATCTGATGATCAATAAACAAAAATTACCAGCCGGGAAATATGGCTTATTTACCATTCCGGGAGAAAAGGAATGGACTTTCATTTTTAATTCTGTCTGGGATCAATGGGGTGCCTTCAAATATGACTCCGGTAAGGATGTACTACGAATAACAGCACCTTCAGATCATTCATCTGAGTTTCACGAACGCATGATCTTTGACATCAAAGGACATAGTGTTATTCTTGCATGGGAAAATATAATGGTAAAATTTGATGCTAAGGAATAAGCTTAATTGAGTATGTCGTCCTATAAATTACATAGAACCATTATCATTTACAGATCTGCCCCTATTTTATCCGGCATCAAATTATAAAGTATAATTAGGGATAAGCTGATGTCCCCGTTCAGCATAAAAATTATTTATATAATGCACGATTTCGTCCGGGTCGTCCATGATAGGCATAAGATCCAGGTCCTCCGGATTTAAATTATGTTCTTTTTCAAGCATGACCTGTATGATCCAGTCTTTTAGTCCTGACCAGAAAGAACTTCCTACCATGATAACAGGGACCTGAGTTATTTTTTTAGTTTGTATCAGAGTCAGCACTTCAAAGAGTTCATCCATTGTTCCAAAACCACCAGGTAACACCACAAATGCCTGGGCATATTTTACAAACATTACTTTACGTACAAAAAAATATCTGTGACTTAAATTCTTGTCATCATCAATGTACACATTGTGCGATTGTTCAAATGGCAAGTCAATATTCAACCCAACAGAAACGCCTCCTTGCAGACTTGCTCCTTTATTGGCTGCTTCCATGATGCCCGGACCGCCTCCTGTGATAATACCATAACCTGCGTCAGTTAGTTTTTGTGCGATTTTGACTGCCGTCTGATAATGCAGATTATCAGGTTTTGTACGTGCACTCCCAAAAATAGAAATACAGGGACCTATCCTGTTTAGTGACTCAAATCCATCCACAAATTCAGCTATTACCTTGAACATTGTCCAGGCATTTTCACCTTTGATCTGGGTCCACTGCTTCATCAAACGGGCAGGTGGAGGAGTTAATCCTTCGGCCATAGATTTTACTTTTTGTTAAATAATATTACCTCGTTATTTTATAGACTGAACTTGTGGTGCATTAGTCCATTGAGGATTGATAATTAGCGAATTCCTGTTCAATATATTTTTGAAGATCCCGCAGATCACTAAATCTTGATAATACATCTTTCATTTCCAAAATTGAAGGCGTAGTGGGGAGCACAAATCTGTCAATGTCCTGCGCAGAAATTGATTTTCCACCTAATATAATCAATCGTTCCACAACGTTCTTCAATTCCCTGATATTACCTGTCCATGGAAGTGATTGAAGTTTTTTTATCGCTTTAGCATCAAAAGATTTTTCAGGAATACCATAATCTTTGCAAATCTCATTGCAAAAATGCTGGATAAGTTGAGGAATGTCATCTATGCGATCCTTCAATGGAGGAACATCGATAATGATGACTGCTAATCTATGATAGAGATCTTCTCTGAAGCGTCCTGTATCAATTAGTTTTCGGAGATCTTTATTCGAAGCAGCTATTACCCGAACATCCACACGGATTTGTTTTTCACCTCCTACACGAACGATTTTATTTTCCTGCAAAGCCCTGAGTACCTTTGCTTGTGCGGAGAGGCTCATATCCCCGATCTCATCCAGAAATATTGTTCCGCCATTTGCCAATTCAAATTTTCCTGTGCGTGTCTTGATAGCTGAAGTAAAAGCACCTTTCTCATGTCCGAACAATTCACTTTCAATGAGCTCAGATGGGATAGCTGCACAATTCACTTCAATCAACGGATGATCACAGCGATTGCTTTTTTGATGGATCCAGTGCGCTACAAGTTCCTTCCCCGTTCCATTTTGACCTGTAATCAGCACTCTGGCTTCTGTAGGCGCTACCAGCTCAATAGTAGACATGATTTGATTGATGCATTTTGACTGGCCGATAATGGGCTGGAACCTTGTATTTGAAACTTTGCCCTGCAGCACTTTACGTTCAGAAATGAGTTCAGATTTCTCCATAGCATTTCGGAGTGTGATCAGAAGCCTGTTCAGATCTGGTGGTTTTGAAATGAAATCAAAAGCACCTTTTTTAACGGCTTCTACTGCGGTATCGATAGAAGCATGCCCGGATATCATCACCACAGGTGTCTCCCGCGCCAATTCCTGAATCTTGTCCAGAGCATCCATCCCATCCATTTTTGGCATTTTAATGTCAAGAATGATCACATCATAAGCATTCTGTTTTACTTTGACCAGGCATTCCATCCCGTCAGCAGCTTCATCTACTTCATATTTTTCGAATTCAAGTATATCTCTGAGTGTGTGTCGTATACTGCGTTCGTCGTCGACGATAAGGACTTTTGACATGATCATAGTTGTTTATGTTACAAAGTTGATATTACAATATTTAATCAAAAATAGAACATTGATTACAAATAGTTTATACTTTATAAAAAATAATATATATTAAATATAACACATTATTAATGAGCTAACTATACATATAAACATTGTGTCTCAGCATGATTGACATCTGAGCATCTCAGAAATAAGGAATGGAAGTTTGATAAAATCAATATGCCGCACGAAAAGGAATGACTTTTAACCTCTGGAAAGGTTAGTCAAAGTCATATAGGCCATCAGGCCCATACCTGTCTCAAGAGATGACTCATCAATATTGAATCTGTTGGAATGAACTGGATAATTGAGTTTATCATCCGCCCAGCCTGTCCCCAGTCTGTAAAATGTAGCCGGGACTTCAAGGGCATAAAATGCAAAGTCCTCTGAGCTCATCCGACGAGGTAGTTCATGTACTTTATCTTTCCCGAGGAAGCGAATAGCAGCATCCTGACACATGCTTGTAACCTGATCATTATTCTTGAGGCTGGGATAGCCAATGATGATATTGGTCTCAGCAGTCGCTCCGGATGCCTTGCAGGTATAATCTACTAAATCCCTGATCAATTGATGAGCATGCATCCTCCATGTTTCATCCATGGCTCTTAATGTTCCTTCAAGTTGTACGGTATCAGGAATGATATTCGTAGCCCCACCATTCGAATACATGCGTCCAATGGTCAAAACGGCAGGCGATAAAGGATCAATATGTCTACTTACCAATTCTTGTAATCCGACTACCAATCTGGAGGCAATCAAAATAGGATCAATACAAAGATGCGGAGTGGCTGCATGCCCACCCTTTCCTTTGATGGTAATGTAGATCTCATCTGATGAAGCCATATATAGGCCATTTCTGAATCCAACATGTCCTGCAGGCAGGGAAGGGTAGACATGCTGACCAATGATCCATTCCGGAGATACAGGCTCCATCAGACCTTCACGTATCATCATGGAAGCACCGCCGGGCAGTTTTTCTTCGCCGGGTTGAAAAATAAGTTTCACCTCACCATTCAGGAGTTCTCTGTTTTGTTGTAAAATAGCAGCAACCCCTAATAAAGAACTTGTGTGTACATCATGTCCACAGGCATGCATGACACCATCATAAACAGAACGATAGGGTATATCATTTTCTTCCTGAATAGGCAATGCATCCATGTCAGCACGTAACATAACTATGGGCCCGTCATGATGTCCTTTGACACAAGCCACAATTCCATATCCGGCCCAGCCTTCACTAAATGGAATGTCTAATTGTGACAGAAATTCTTTAACCCGCAGTGAAGTTCGTGATTCTTTAAATGAAAGTTCAGGATGTGAATGCAGGTCTCTTCTGATTTCCACAACAGAAGGAAAGAAATGGCTCGAAGCATCTTTGATGACTGAAATAATATCCTTATCCATAGTTTAGTGGTGTTTGGCCGATTTTTTTCCATTGTGATAACAAAATAGATAAGTCGGTAGTCCAATGATAATCCCTTGCATAAACATAGTGAATGTGTTCGAGCCGATGTTGTATCACGCCTTGATCGTCCGGGTACACAGGACTCAGGATTCCCGGCGTAAGAGGAGGTAAAGTTGATCTAAACTGATCAGCAGGATGATACGATATCCAGGTTCTTTTTCCTGTGAGCACACGAAAAAGATTTGGAAAAAATGAATTTTTATTTTGAACAAGTAAAATTAAAAACGGCGAACTGATCAGAAATAATAAGGAAACAAGAAAATCAAAAATACGTTTTGCACGTAATGATGCCGGATGAGAAAGATTAAAATGAACACGGATAGCGTAAGATTCACCTTCCGTATCCCGATTCATGCTGCCTACAATATTCATAGTCGTTGATGCAGCTAACATATACCGTAAGCCTGGACCAAGGTGAGTCATACTGTCTGTGAACTTTGAAAAAGGTACATCCTGAGCCGAGAAGATAATTTCACTCACTTTATGCACCCTGATGATATCATCTAATTTTGAAAGTTGTCCCAACGAATCTGTTTGCACATTCAGATTATTGTCAAAGGGCGATACGGTACCAACTATCTCTATATGATCGCGTGATCGGTTAATTAGTTCTTTTATCCTTTTCGTTTCATCAGGGCCTGCGACAATGAGCGCTTTCCGCGACATTCGGTGATTTTCATTTTTCAGAGCAGATTTCCATGGATTCAACTTTTTCCTCGTCATCCACATCAATAATAAATACAGGACAAGGCCCATAAATATAACCATCCTTGATGTCCTTAAATCTGCAGGCAAAAATGCATATATCACCAGGATGACAAGTGCAGACCATCCATATCCGACCCACGATGAATGGTATCTGAGGGGCTTGTCATAAGCGCCATTTAAAAACATGACTAGTGATCCGATAAGTGTATACAGTGGAATATTAAAAAAATAAAAAGAGGGTTGGAAATATCCTGGTTGATTAAAATAATATCGTTCCCACAATTTACTTATGACGTAAAAGGATGTATAAAATAATATAATGTCAAGCATCACAGGCCACCATTTTTCTGCAGCGCCTTTGATCAATCGCGTAAGACCGTGAAAGTAAATAGCAAGCTTAATAAGTTGTTTTTGACCTTTGAATTCAGGGTGTTTCTTAGTGAAAATAAGCATCGCCTGATAAAAAGTAAGTATGTAATTTAAAGAGGATTTGCTTGTTGATTCTCCTTTGTAATGAATAATACTTGTCGTTGGTAAATAATAAATACCATAACCTCCTTTTGTTATCCTATAGGATAGATCGATGTCCTCACCATACATAAAGTAGTCTTCATCCAGAAATCCGATTTTGTCCAATGTCTTTTTTCGCATGAACATAAAGGCGCCTGTCAGAACCTCAATCTTAGCAATTTCATGTTCACCTATCTGGCCTTCATAATAACTATTAAGCTTAGCGGAACGAGGAAAGAGTTTGTACAAACCAGACATTTTCATAAATGAGGCCAATAGGGTAGGTAGTCCTCTTTTCGATTCAGGCAGAAATCTTCCACTGCCATCGAGCATTCGCACACCTACAGCACCTGCATCAGGATGTTGATCCATGAAACTAAGGCATATCGTAAACGTATCTTCCGATACTATGGTGTCAGGATTTAGAAGAACAACATATTCTGTATTACTGATAGCCAGTGCCTGGTTATTAGCTTTAGCAAATCCTTTATTATCACTATTGGCAATAAGTCGAACATTTGGAAAATGTTCGTGGACTAATTGTGGTGTCCTGTCGACAGAGGAATTATCAACGACTATAATTTCACCCTCTATATCTTTCATCGCCTGCTGGACAGAGCGGAGACAGTTATCTAAAAAGGGATACACATTGTAACTGACGATTATAACGGAAAGTCTCAACAGTATTCGATGTTATGCACTTTCAGTCAATTCAATATTCGTTCTGGCTACGATCGAACGTCCCAGAGTGACGCCATCAGCATATTCCAGTTCACCACCGAAAGCGACGCCTCTGGCAATAATACTGATCTGAACAGGATGGTTTTTAAGGAGTTTGGTCAAATAGAAAATTGTCGTTTCACCTTCTATAGTCGGGCTGATCGCCATGATCAATTCAGATATGCCTTGATTTTGAATTCTGTCAAGAAGGCTTTCAATAGTAAGATCTTGAGGGCCAACACCATCGATCGGAGAGATAATTCCACCAAGTACGTGGTATAGTCCATGGTATTGGCCAGTATCTTCAATGGCCATAACATCACGTTCCGATTCAACTACACAAATGATATTTTTTTGTCTTGACCGGTCCTCACATATGCTACACGTATCTGTATCGGCAAGATTATGACATGTTTTGCAATTCTGAATATTCTGTTTTATTCCTTCTAAACCCACCATTAACTCAGGTAGTAGAGTAGACTTGTTCTTTAACAGAAATAATGCAATACGCAATGCGCTTTTACGGCCTATGCCTGGCAATTGTCCGATAGTGCGAATTGCATACTCAAGATGTCGTGAAGAATATTGTGCCATATAATTCAAAATTAGAGAAAAAGCCAATTCTATGTCCGGATATATTCAGACAAGCATGGCAACAGGGTTCTCGAGAAGTTGCTTAAATGTCTGAAGAAATTTTGCACCTGTGGCTCCATCTACAACTCTATGATCACAGGACAATGTCACTTTCATCACCTTCGAAGAACTTACCTTCCCATCATTCAGACTTAACTCCTCCGAAATAGTTCCTACAGCCATAATAGCCGAATCAGGCGGGTTAATAATAGCGGTGAATTCATCAATTCCAAACATACCCAGGTTAGAAACTGTAAATGTATTTCCTTGCATTTCCTGAGGTTGTAATTTTTTCTGTCTGGCTTTATCGGCCATGGTCGCTATTCGGGTATTCATCTCACTTAATCCCATCTGATCCGCCCCAAAAAGTACCGGCACAAGTAACCCCTCATCAACAGCCACTGCGACCCCGATATTTATATCCTTATTCACTCTGATTTTATCCCCTAACCATGACGAATTAATAGCCGGATGAAAATGAAGCGCGGCAGCACATCCCTTAATCACAAAATCATTTATTGATATTTTTAGGCCGGATTGTTCATTGATCAGTTTTCTTGCATCAATGGTTTTATCCATTACAATTTTAATGGTTAAATAAAAATGAGGTGCGGAAAATTTACTTTCTACTAATCTTCTCGCTATCGTCTTTCGCATTTGTGAAACCGGGAATTCACCATATTGAGGAGTGGAAGGACCATTTGATTTTTCAGTCTGGGTTTTATTATTTGAAACAAAACTTTCTACGTCTCGCTTTATAATCCGGCCACCGTCACCTGTTCCTTTCAAAGAAGAAATGTCTATCCCAGCATCAGCCGCTATAGTTTTTGCCAGAGGAGAAGATTTTATTCTTGACTCGGTTTCCTTAGTCATATCCGGTTTTGAAGAAGAAATATCACTGAGATTTTGAGACGGTTGACTGGAGCTCTCGGTAGAAATTGCTTTTGATATTGGTTTATCATTTTCTACAGTTTTCAGGTCATTCTTCTTCGAGGGAGAGGTATCATTTGATTCATTCTTCGGTGCAGATGCAAGCAAACTTTTATAATCCTCATCTTTCGCTCCGATAATGGCAAGGATATCATTGACAGGAACAGGGCCCTCTATAACGCTTATATAGAGTAAATATCCTTCGTTAAAACTCTCAAGCTCCATAGTTGCCTTATCTGTTTCAACTTCCGCAAGTATATCACCGGGTGAAACTTTATCACCTACTTTTTTAAGCCATCCCACGATGTTGCCTTCTTCCATGGTATCGCTTAGTCTGGGCATCCGTATTATCTCAGCCATTTAGATCATCTGTTTATATGATGCAGTAAATTTAGCTATATAGAATTAAGAAAATGAATATAGCGTTCCTAAAAAGTCAAAAGCCCCTGATCAAAATTGAACAGGAGCTTTTGATTAAATAAAAAAATCTATCTCAAATAACCCTATGCGATTTATTAAGACTAATAACCAGAATTTCTGTTACCGGAGTATTTAGCTCCAGGTCTTGAAGAACCGGGAGTATTTTCTCCTGCCTCAGGGCCCGCAGGCCTTGTCATTTCGGTATCAGTCGTTGTCGCTGCAGAAAACTCTACGCGACGATTGATGTAGTGTTCATATTCTTCAGTGGCAGAAACAGCATGATTATCTTTCAATCCTTTCACAATTGGAGAAGCTTCTCCTCCGTATGTAAGGATAAAACGGCTTCTGGGGATATTGTAATTAGTCACCAGATAATTTATAGCTGCATTTGCTCTGTTATAAGACAGTACATTATTGTATTCATCTGAATCTCTATTGTCAGTATACCCATGAGCAACAACTTTCATGTCAGGATGTGAATTCATGACTGTTGCCACCTGATGTAATGAACCATAGAATTCTGGTTTTACATAATATTTATCCAGATCAAAGTGGATCATTGGCAAGAACCAGTTTGCATTACCACTCATTGCCGCACCTCTCGTATTAATAAGGTCAACAACCTGATCTTCGGTCATGTATTTTTCAGGTACCTGAGCGACACCATCTTTATTTACCTGATATCCCGGAGGAGAATATGGCTCCTGATCTTTACAATCAGCAATATTATCTCCATCACTATCAAGGGTAACTCCCCTTGTGTCTACAGGACAACCTGCAGGTGTATTTACTTCCTGATCTGTCATATCAATGACACCATCGCCATCGCTATCGGTTAAATCAAATTTAGGTCTTTGCTTAAGTTCTGCAAGATCGGTATAAGGACCATTTAATGGATTGACCCAATACAAGGGTTCAACCCGTTTTTCGAACGAACCTAAGTTAATACCTAAACGAACTGAAGTATAATGAGGAACGTCTTTGCTTGTTGATTGATCCACATTAGACCTATATGTAAATCCATCAAGCAGATCATTATCACTGATCAAGACGCGGTGTTCAAGACTTATATTGATTCTTTTGGAAAGTTTCCTTGTAACCCCAATACCAAAATTGATATGAGGGATTACAGTTTTGTAATCGCCAAGGAAAGTAATGATGTCTCTTTCTACACCACCTTTGGTTTCAAAATTACCATCCAAAAGTGCTTTGAGGTTCTTTCTGGATTGATTTCGGCCTTTTTTGGTAGTCAGGTCAAGACCGGCAGTTACTCCGGAAAAATCATAGAGTTGATCACCATTTAGTAAATCAACTGTAGTCTTAGGCAAATCAAGCCCAATTCCCAGTACAGTGTATAAATTCCATTTGTTAGATGGATTATGAAAAAGTACATTACCAATATTAATTATGCCTTCGAAAGAAAAAGCAAGAATGTTGGCTTTGTAGTTTCTGTGAATGTTAACTGGGTTGCTTGTTACATCTGTGTAGTTTGCCAAAATTGGTGAGGCAACTACATTTTGCAGATACGTTTTTTCAACACCCAGGAAATTAAATGGTCTGGCATCATAACCTTTAGAAGATTGATACGTACCATCTAAACGAAAGGATAGGGTGTAATTGATCGCTTTTCGAATATGAAGACCAAAACCATAACCTGCAGGAAATGGCGCTTCAACATCTCCGGAAATAAAGGCCGGACCTGCGTGAATCCCTAATTCCCACATATTCTTGGGTTTGGCAGGGAAAATAGATTGACCGGTACGCCACATTTTGTTTTGTTCCGGATTCACGGTCATCTCATCTTCAATAACAGGAGGTGCGAATTTTACATTCGGTTCCTGAGCTTTAACATTTAGAGTTAATAAAAAAGGGAGACTAGACAGCAGGACGTATAATAGTCGTGTCATAGGGTTAGGATTTATTAATAATGAATTACTTGAGTAAGGCAAAAATATCCTTTTTTTGGTTAGAAATACAATTATTTATGTATTGTTTACTAAAGGAGTTTATAAACTGAAACTATCATAAATCAAGCCAAACTTTATTTAACATATTAAATATAAATTTAATATATTTGGGTTATGATAGCTCATTGGTGTACTCCTGACGAAAAGTCAGTCCTCCGGCCAGACCGATTAAGCAAAGGTTCTTTGTGGCATAAGGTCAAGTTTATTCATGACGAAGATCAAAAATGCACTTCGGAAGATCTGGTCATCGTAAGTTTCGACAGGGTCGTTTCTCAACGAATTAAAAAGAATCTGTACCAGTTTAGTGCCACACCCAGCCAGGCTCTCAACATTGTAGATTGCGGAAATTTCATTCAGAAACAATCAGATTCGATCATTCCACTTTTGAAGGAAATTAATGATAGTGGAGCCGTTTCCCTACTTCTGGGGGCACCCTTAGGCTTCATGCGTCACCAGATCAATGGTATGAGAATGGCAAGTATAATAAGGGAATCCAATCTGGATGATGATATTCACCTTCGAACAGACTCCCCAGGCCCTTTATTTCAATACATCGCAACACAAAGACATTTGGTGACAGAATCCCATCTACGCGTTGAAGGGCATTTGAGATTAAGTGATCTGCGAGAAGATTTAAGTCTGGCGGAGCCATGTATTCGGGATTCAGGTGCCATGATTTATCACTGCGATAGTTTGAGTGCATCTGAAGCAGGGTATTTAACCGGCATGTCTGGAAGCGGTTTGTCCGTTATGGAAGCGTGTCAGCTCTTCAGGTATGCAGGTGCCGCCCAATCGCTTACCTCTGTAGGAATTTATGGATATAATACTGAAGCTGACCAATCGGGATTAATGGCGAATGCATTAGCTCAAATGATTTGGTACATGCTGGAAGGATCTACCTTACGTGAAGATCCCACAAAAAGCACCTTAACTCAATATGTTGTTCAATCCAAAGACAATGAGCATACGCTTTTGTTCTATAAAAGTGAAATGTCCGGAAGATGGTGGGTTGAGAATAAGGACGGCATGAAAGTCCCTTGTTCCTATATGGATTATCGCAAGTCTTGTGAAGAAGACTATAGTGATTTGATCATTCGCACAGTTCTGGGATAATTCAATCTTCAAGGAGTTTTTCCATCATCATAGATCTGGAGCCTTTAAGTAATATAGTCTGACCTTTACACTTCAGCCAGTCCCAACCGGATTTAACATCTTCTATACATTCAACCAATTGTACATCCGGAAATACAATTTCCTTTTTTTCATATGCTTTTTTGAATGCTGAGCCAACAAGGATCACTTTTTGAAACCCAAGCTCTTCAATTATTCTCAGAATATGCCGGTGTGCCTGATCACTATCATTTCCTAATTCTTTCATATCACCAAGTAGTATCCATCCAGTTGGATATTGAAGAGAAAAGGAGCGGAGTGCTAATTCCATGCTTGATGGATTTGCATTGTATGCATCTTTAATGATCCTGCATCCCCGGAAGTTAATAGTTTCAGATCTGTTTGCTCCGGGAATAAAAGAAGAAAGACTGTGTACAATTTTATTTACAGGGACATCAAAATGTCTGGCCACAGTATAGGCCGTCAGTACATTGGACGCATTATAATAGCCAAACATTTCAGAGCTTATCGTAATGGCATGAATACTATCCTGAATAGTAAACCCATTTTTTTCAATCGAAGTTTGGTAGTCGAATGAAATATCGGGCGTGGCCGAATCATCAAAGCCAAATGTGGTTTTATGTTGAATGAAAGCTCCAATTTTTCTTAATCGTGCATCATCTGTGTTGACAAAAGCAAATCCGGCATGGATATTTAGATAATCAAAGAGTTCACCTTTGGCTTTCTGAACGCCATCGATAGAGCCAAAGCCTTCCAGATGTGCATTCCCTATATTAGTGATTACACCATGAGTTGGCATTGCTATTTCGCAAAGTTTTTCTATTTCCCCGATATGGTTTGCACCCATTTCACATACTATGATTTCTGTTTCCGTCGGTGTTGATAGCAATGTCAAAGGAACACCTATGTGATTATTCAGATTGCCGGCTGTCGCATGAACTTTATATTTTTCCTTGAGTACACAGGTAATAAGTTCTTTTGTAGTGGTTTTACCATTACTGCCGGTGATCGCGATGAGAGGAATGTTCAATTGTACCCGGTGAAAATGGGCAAGGGATTGTAGTGCTTCTAATGTGTCAGTGACATATATATATTCAGGCCCCTTGAGAAGGGGATCGGATATAACCACATAAGCCGCTCCCAGTCTAAGAGCTTCTGAAGCAAAAGTATTGCCATCAAAGTTCAAACCCCGCAATGCAAAAAATAAACATCCGGCTTTTATCTTCCGGGTATCTGTGCACACTTCAGGATGTTGTCGAAACAATGTATATAATGCTTCTGTCTTCATCATCATAGATAGGAAAGTCCGAAAATAAAAAGATTAAAAACAAAACGCCCTCACGAAATGTGAAGGCGTTTTGTTTTTAATATCTTTCAAGGAAGCTTATTTATATCTCCTTGATGTTTTTGATTTTTTTCCTCCAAAATCAAGACCGCCGATCTCGCCACCAGGCTCTGATCCTCCTACACGGTGCATAGCACAACGGAAACCAATGGTGCGATCTCCAAGTGTTTGGTTTTTAAATCGACGTGCAGCGGGCGATAACCAATACAAACGATCAGCCCAGGATCCGCCTTTTACAACGCGTGAACTGTCATTGATCAAAGACGATTCACCATAAGCGTAATAAACGGATTCATTATCGTCATCCCGATAGTCCATGACATTACCTTTCTGATAATTTTCACGGTTAGCTACAACTGAATCAGAAACAAGTTGATAACGAATTTTTCCCAGACTATCCTTTTCAACAACGTGACCATTCTCATCGAGAACTCTTTGTTTGAAAATATTTCCTCTGAATGGATTTAGGTCCTGGTTTTCGACATCTCTTAAGGTAGAGCTGGTCATCGGACGAAATAGATCTGCAGTCCACTCACTGACATTACCCGCCATGTTATAAAGGCCAAAATCATTTGGAAAGAACGAGCGAATAGGGGAAGGGAATGGAGCATTATCATTTGGCTTGCCTGCAGTTCCCATGTAATTACCTCTGGCTTCTTTAAAGTTAGCCAACATTTCACCCTGATGACGATCATGGATTTTATAACGAGCTGTATTGCCATCCCATGGATAAATTCTTCGATCGGAGATCAATTCATCTTTCTTTGAAAGATTATTGCCCTGGAGTGCCAAAGCGGCATATTCCCATTCTGCCTCAGTAGGTAAACGATAAGCGGGTAGTAATATACCGTCTTCAAAACGAACCGGGCGCTCACCACCTGTCTTTAAGTCAGGCAGATTTTTCTTTACGCTACCTTGATATTGGCCAAACAAATAAGCTTCCGTATTAAAATTATCAGCGTCTTTTTGTTCAACATTCAGATTTAAAACTCCTTTTTCTACGAGCAACATTTCGTTGACCCGATCAGTACGCCAGGCGCAAAATTTATTTGCCTGCTCCCAGGTGACACCTACGACAGGATAATCTGCATAACTGGGGTGACGGAAATAAGTTTCTACAAGAGGCTCATTGAAAGCTAGTTCCTCTCTCCATACCAGTGTGTCTGGCAAAATGCTCAACACTTCCTGAGGATAAGAATCACCCAAAACCCTTCTTGTCCAATATTCGAACTCCCGGTAATGTGAATTCGAAACTTCGGTTTCATCCATTAAAAATGAAGAGACCGTAATTCTTCTGGGGACATTGTCCCAGGCAAAAGTGACGTCCTGATCTGTCAGACCCATTGTAAAAGTGCCACCTTCGATAGGGACAAGACCTGGTCCTATCTCCATGTCTCCATGAGCTCCTTTCTCAAATCCCCCCCACTCCTGGTCGTTATATTTCCAACCCGTGACTGAAGAACGCTCTGACTTTTTACAAGACATAAACCCAAATATCAAAAGGGCGCTTGTTCCTATTAAGAGAAATCTTTTCATTCTTAACTGACCGTTATTTTTAAAAGAGGGACAAATATACATTTTCTGAAACGTATCCTACTTAGAATTATTGCAGGTTTTAATGTCATTGGACAGGACAAATACTGTGCCTGAGATCAGGACATGATTATCTGAAAATGTTAAGACAATCATCATATCTTGATGCAGTGTCCCCATTATCAAGTAAAAATACAATACCAATCTCGTGTGTTCCTCCGCTCAAAGGAAAGCCGGAAACAGTATAATCGAAGCTGTATCCTATCTTTAATTTGTTGGTTTTGAATCCAATAGACCCGATTAATGCTTCAGAATGACCTGATGATATTCTGTAATGAATACCAAAATTCAAAATATCAGAATCCAGAGTGGCGCCTCCATTAATCTGGTTAAAAGGACCTTGTTGAACCACAATTATAGAAGGTGAGAGGGCCATTTTAAAGGTTTGACTGAAAATATGGGTAAAAACAGGCCATGAAGCACCAGCATGAAGGGTCCATCTCATGGGAATCCTGGGAGAAAGATCAGAATTGATAGAGAGGAAATCAGGATCCGGCCGGTTAATATGCCTGACCGACAAACCTGAATAAAGGACACCTCCATAAATGACAATGCCGATTCCGAGATCAGGGTAGACCACTTTATTTTTTTCAGGAGTTGTTTCTTCTGTCGGGAAAGGAATACCACCTGGGCTAATCGTGCCAGAGTAGTCATCTATCTGATCACCGAATACCAGTTTATTCCAATTGAGCGTTGATTGAACAACACCGGCTTCAATCCCCATTTTGGCTGAAATGTGTCTGGACAAATCCGTTTTATACGAGAAAATTCCAGCTGCTTTAATCGTTTTCAAAATACCGTCACCTGCATCGTCAGATAGTATCCAGAAGCCAAGGCCTCCCTTAATGCGTGGAAAAAACTGATCGTATGATAAGGCATAGGTTCTGTACGCATTGTTAAACCCGGGATATTGATTTCGGTAGTTCGCAGAAAAACGCGGATCCTCTGTTAAGCCCGTAAGGGCCGGATTGAGCTGCAAAGGGGATAAGTAAAATTGAGAAAAAACCGGATCCTGTGCTTTTATCGTAAAACAAAGGATTGATGTAATGTAAAAAATAAAGAAGATTGAAAATGATTTCAGCCAGGACAAACTGCCATTATTTATCGTATTATAGAAAGAAATGGTTGTGATTTTCATTGAGCTATTGCAATAATAACGCTTTTCGACATGGTTGGACTGCATTCAAGGCTTTAAACAAATAGCGGTAAATTGTCATTTGATATATCTTTTCACTGAAAAAAATAATGAGAATACCCGGCAATAGAACATATGCGTTAACGTTTTTATAACGAATTTACATTCCATTCAAACCAGGTCACATCGTATGATTCGAGTTTACTTGCTTGTTTTTTTTATTGGATTGATCAAATTCAATACTCTTTCTGCCCAGCGGTCTGGGCCTGAATTTAAAGAGACATCTGTTCTCTCCTCTGGTATCATTCATAGAATCGCTGTTTCACAGGCTGGCATATACAAACTTGATTATGCCTTTATAAAAGACAAACTGAAAATTGACCCCGGCACGCTAAATCCAAATCAAATAGCAATTTTTGGAAATGGAGACGGCAGAGTTCCACAATGGAATGGTGCTGATCGTATTGATGATCTGGAACAAACTGCGATGCTGGGTGTAGGGATGGACGATGGAAAGTTTGATCAGGGAGATTATTTTTTGTGGTATGCTCAGGGACCGGATCATTGGATATTCGATCCATCGGGCAGGATTTACCACATGGATAAGAATATCTATGATGAGTCAAATCACTACTACGTCATCATTAATAGTGATACAAGAAATCCGATGGTTACAAGAGCAAACGGACCGGACGGCCAGTATGAATCGAAAGCATCTCTGAGCTATCAACGACTTGAAGAAGAAAAAGTTAATCTTCTTGGGCGATACAGGCCACCAGGATCGGGACAGGAATGGTATGGTGATGAATTGGCCGTCATCAATGAAGTTGATTATTCAAATGATTTTGATTTTACAAACATCATACCTGCAGATACATTTTATTATAAAATGAGGTTTGCTGCCAGGGCCGAAAATGCATCCCTTTTTTATATTAATTTTAATCAATATAAATTTAGCAAAAGTGTTGGCGGAGTAACATTGGGAAATTTTGAAGCCTCATTTGCAAATGACGCTATAATGCAGGGTGTATTCAAACCCAATGAAGCCATTAATAAAATACAAATTCAATATCCCGGAGCCAATGGGATTAATTCCAGGGCATGGATTGATTACATTGAGATCAACGCCTGGAAACAAAATAATTATACTTCAGGGAAATCGCTTTACGTCCAGGATCCAAGATCAAATTTTCTCGGCAATCCGAAATTCATTGTTACAGGAATGCCTTCCAATGGAATGATCTGGGATATTACAAATCCATTAAACCCGGTCATTCAGCAATTTGTAAATAATGGGACGGAGAGTTCATTTTCTTTACCGCAACTTTCAAGTACACCGAATCAATTTGTTGTCTTTGATCCTGCGAAAGACGTATTAATTCCTGTTTATGAAAACGCCGTAAAAAATCAAAATCTACACAGTATTCAAACCGCAGATGTGGTCATCGTCTATTATGATGGTTATGAAGATGCTGCTAAAAAATTAGCTGAACATCGCAAGACAGTCGACCATCTGGAAGTGATAGCCGTTCCTGTCAGTCAGGTTTTTGAAGAATTTAGCGGAGGCTCAAAAGATCCTTCTGCTATTCGCGATTTTGCAAGGATGATTTATAAAAGAGATGTGGCCTTTAGGTATTTATTATTATTTGGAGATGCTACGTATGACTATCTGGGCAGATTTCCTGAATTACCACGTCACAATTTTATACCGGCATTTGAGACAGAGGAATCCCTTGATCCGATACGCTCATTTCCCACGGATGATTATTTTGGACTACTCGATGATAATGAAGGAGAGGAAGGAAAGACACTTATCGGAGCTGTCGATATTGCTATAGGGAGAATTCCTGCTGATACACCTGAAGATGCTATGGCGGTGGTCGATAAGATCATTCACTATGATACAAGTCCAAGTACGCTTAGTGATTGGAGAGAAAGAGTGGTCATGGTCGCGGATGATCAGGATAGTAATACACATCTCAACCAGGCTGATGGTTTGGCCAATCAAAATGGCATAGCCCATCCTGAATTAAATATGAATAAAATCTATCTGGATGCATATCCTCAGGAAGCCACACCTGGTGGGGACAGATACCCAGCCGTAAATGACGCTATTGACCTTAATATGAAGAAAGGGGCACTGACTATAACGTATATGGGACATGGTGGACAAAATGGCTGGACACAAGAACGCGTGCTCGGTATTAACCAGGCGCAGTCCTATGAAAATTTTGATAACCTTCCTGTTTTTATTACAGCTACTTGTTCTTTTGCAGGATATGATGAACCAAGTTTTACGACAGCAGGTGAGCATTTATTGTCAAATCCAAAGGGTGGAGCAGTTGCCTTAATGACTACTGTGAGAGCTGTATATTCCGGAAGCAATGAAAGGCTAACGAAAGCGGTACTTGAACGTCTCTATAACCCTGATATTCCCGGGGAATATCCAGGTATAGGTGAGGTCTTGACAAGATCAAAAAATATTGGTGTGGATTCTCTCGACAACAACGCCAGAAAATTTACACTTCTGGGTGATCCCTCAATGAGACTTGCTATTCCGAAGTATCATATTGTGGTTACAGAAATTGATGGGAATCCAATTAGTGGTTTACCGGATACATTAAGTGCGCTTGAAAAAGCTAATCTGTCAGGCGTGATTCTTGACGATCAGGGCCAGGTAATAAATGATTTTAATGGAGAATTATCACTTACTGTGTTTGATAAAGTGCAGGTCAGGAAAACTCTGGCAAATGATACTGAAGGGAATGATGTGAGTTTTGTAAGAACTTTTAACACGCAGAACAGGCAACTTTTCAAGGGGAAAGCAACAGTAACTGCAGGTCACTGGACTATTGAATTTGTTTTGCCTAAGGATATTGATTTTTCATACGGACCCGGGAAATTCAGCTTTTATGCACAGAACGGGACATTGGATGCAGGAGGTTATTTTTCGACATTTATCATTGGAGGCGTTTCTTCTGAAGGATTGTCAGATGATCAACCTCCATTGGTCAAACTTTATATGAACGATGATCATTTTGTGTCAGGGGGCATCACTGATCCCAGTCCCTTTATCTATGTCGTGCTGAGTGATGATTTTGGTATTAATGTCTCAGGAACCGGAGTAGGCCATGATCTTGAAGCTGTTTTAGACGGTGACGATAAGAATAGCTTTATACTGAATGATTTCTATGTCGCTGCTTTGGATGACTATAAAAAGGGGATTGTACGATTTCCATTGAGTAATCTGAACCCTGGTCTTCACACGCTGAAAGTGACTGCGTGGGATCTGGCCAATAATCCTGGTGAAGCCTACATTGAATTTGTGGTCGTGGATGAAAAGGGGGCGATACTACAGAATGTCTTCAATTATCCTAATCCTTTATATGATTTTACCCGCTTCCAGTTTGAACATAACAGGCCTGGTGTGCCAATGGACATAAGGCTCAATATCTATAGCATAATCGGCCAACCGGTGAGAATCCTGGAAATAAAGGATTTTATATCTGATGGTTACAGAGTCGACGATCTGACCTGGGACGGAACGGATGATAATGACAATCAGGTAGATAAAGGCATCTATGTGTATAAAATAAAAGTATCATTTAACGTTAATGGGACAAAGGAAAACGCAGAAAGTACAGCCGGCAAGCTGGTGATTCTTCGTTGAGCCTTTTAAATTATCTTTGTATTCAATTATTCAATCAAACACTCACTTTCATGAAGTTCACTTCACTCCTGGTTCTTTTTCTACTCTTCACGAATGTTGGAAAAAGTACTTGTACTTTCTCTAATAAACTTGATTGTCCGAACACTATCATTTCGGCTGTTCCTTTTCTAAGAATTGTGCCTGACGCCCGTTCTGCAGCAATGGGTGATGCTGGTATTGCTACTTCGGCCGACGCCAATTCAATACACAGCAATGCCTCCAAGCTCGCATTCATTAATTCCGACATGGGTTTGGCAGCAAGTTATTCTCCCTGGCTTCGGTCTCTAGGGCTGCAGGATGTATACATGGCTTATTTATCCGGATATAAGAAACTGGATGAATTTCAGACCATCGGTGTTTCATTGAGGTATTTTGCTCTTGGTGATTTACAATTTACTGGTATCAATGGTGAATCTCTTGGTGTGGGCAGGCCTAACGAATTTGAAGTGGCATTAGCCTATGCCAGAAAATTATCAGACAACTTTGCTGCAGGTATAACAGGTAAATTCATTTATTCGAATCTGGCCGGTGGACAGCAAATAGACAATATTGACATTGTAGCAGCAAAAGCCGGAGCAGTTGACATTTCATTTACGTATCAAAAAAAGATCAACGCGGGTATGTTGAGAATTGGTACAGCATTTACTAATATCGGATCAAAGATATCGTACACTAAATCTGATTTTAAAGATTTTCTTCCGGGAAATTTTGGCATAGGGGGAGCTTTAGAACTTGATCTGGATGATTATAACCAACTGACATTTACGGTTGACGTAAACAAATTACTTGTTCCTACCCCTGTAGCTGATGACTCTCCTGATTATGACAAGAATGGAAATGGTTTTCCTGACTACCGTGAGAAAGCATTATTTGAAGGTGTCTTCGGATCTTTTGGTGATGCACCAGGCGGATTCAAAGAAGAGTTACGAGAGTTAATGTATTCTATGGGAGTTGAATATTGGTACAATAAGCAATTTGCATTCAGAGCCGGATATTATTATGAGCATCCAACAAAAGGCAACAGGCAATTTTTGACTGCAGGGTTAGGATTAAAATATAATGTATTCGGATTGAATGTTTCATATCTCGTTCCTACATCTAATCAACGAAGTCCACTTGATAACACGCTTCGTTTCACACTTGTTTTTCATCTTGATAAAACAGCTGACGCGGTTCCCGAACCAACTAACTAAAAGGTCTATTAAATATATAAAGCCGGGCAGGTTAAATCTTGTCCGGCTTTTTTTGTGCACGAAGAATTAATTTTAAGATTAGGGACACGTCGCGACCTGTCCGTACTCTTAAAATTAATTTTTATCCAACGGGGAGTAGCTTTTTTTTCTTATATCTTGGATCAAATTACACTTCTTTATTTCCCTCCTAATGCAACAGAATAAACTTTTCTATTGGTCGGTGACTGTAGCTATCGCCGGATTTCTTTTTGGATTTGATACTGCCGTCATTTCGGGTGCAGATCAGCCGATTCAGCAATTGTGGCATCTGAGCGATTTTTCGCATGGATTTTTTATTATGTCAATGGCATTATGGGGCACTGTCATCGGAGCTATGTTTGGTGGAATTCCCTGTGAGCGAATTGGGAGGAAGAAAACACTTATTTGGATCGGCCTGCTGTATATCGTATCAGCACTTGGCTCTGCTCTGGCCTGGGACCCAATTTCATTTTCTGTTTTCAGGTTTATGGGAGGGATAGGAGTAGGTGCATCGTCTGTTGCAGCGCCGACGTATATCTCTGAAATTGCACCGGCTGCCAAAAGAGGGAGGTTAGTTGCATTGTACCAATTCAATATCGTATTTGGAATATTGATTGCGTATGTGTCTAATTATTTTTTGAGGGATATAGGGATCGATGCGTGGAGGTGGATGTTGGGTGTAGTCACCATACCATCTATTATCTATACACTTCTGGTCTTGACAGTACCCGAGAGCCCAAGATGGCTGGTCCTCCGAAAGAAAGATGATGCGAATGCAAAACGAATTCTGGAACAATTAAACCCCGGCGTTGATGCCCAGCCTGAATTAGAAGCAATTCATCAGTCTGCATTCGAGAGTGGACAAGGTAAATTATTTACAGGGAGGTATAATAAATCCATCATGCTGGCTTTTCTGATTGCTTTTTTCAATCAACTGTCAGGAATAAATTTTA
This sequence comes from Saprospiraceae bacterium, assembly GCA_049289835.1. Lineage (GTDB taxonomy): Bacteria > Bacteroidota > Bacteroidia > Chitinophagales > Saprospiraceae > Opimibacter. The sequence goes on from JBATMM010000597.1 coordinate 34,804, forward strand.
TCATTTATTATGCGCCGAGGATATTGGAGAAGACTGGTCTGGGTTCCGGAGGGGCACTATTATCGAGCGCCGGGATTGGTATTGCCAATCTTGTATTCACGATGCTGGGGATGTATCTGATCGACAGAGCCGGTAGAAAAAAATTGATGCTGATAGGCTCATTAGGATATATAATATCATTAGCTATGATTTCATGGGTTTTTTACCATCAGGATTTCAATGGTATAAAAGTTCCGCTTTTTCTGTTTGTATTTATTGCATCTCATGCTATCGGGCAGGGAGCGGTCATCTGGGTATACATTTCAGAAGTATTCCCAAATCATATTCGTGCTTCGGGCCAATCATTAGGGACGTCTACGCATTGGGTATTTGCCGCGTTAATCACTTTATTTATGCCTTACCTGCTCAATAAATTTAGTGGTGGGCCGATATTTGCATTCTTTGCCGGGATGATGGTATTGCAATTGATTTTTGTCATTTTCATCATGCCCGAGACAAAAGGAATTTCACTTGAAGAATTGCAAAAGAAGCTGACAAAGTGAAATAGGTAACTGAGGTATAAAAATGAAAAAGTGCATCTGTGATGTATAAGCCGGATTCTGTCATTCCTGATGAATCAGAAATACCTATCATTTATCTGGGCCATAGCATTACTACTATAGCTCTATCTGCCTACCCCCTCCAACTGTTGGTACACGCCGGCGAGCAGCCGGGCTTATCAAACACGAATGCATGACGAGATTGGAGTGTACATGGCATTTCAGCCCGCAAGGTTTATCCCATGATCCGGTCACCCGGACTATGCGTGCGCTCTTACCACACGTTTTCACCCTTATCCCACCCTTCGGTGTGACGGTATAGTTTCTGTGACACTATCTGTCCCTGCTGAAAGCAAAGCCCATCTGTTAGATGGTGCGGTACTCTACGCTGTCCGGACTTTCCTCCCTCAATAACTGAGAGCGATAGATCCATCACAGATGCCTTTCCTTAACGGCTACGAAGGGACATTCGTTCTTAGTTGTTACCGAAATCTCAATATTTATCATTTTCCGGCTTTATATTAAGTTAACCTGGTGATATCTAATAAATTACTCATTATATATTATCTTTATGTGATATATGTGGATCAGGGACAAAGTATACTTATACTTAGCCATTACTTTATTTTGCCTGGTGAGCCTGGCAGGAATTGTTGGCTTTGATCAATTGTCCTATGATAAAGCTCATTTCGCACAACAGATTGAACAGAATATTCATGATCTTGAAGTTGCTTCATTAAACGATATAAAGGATGGAGACTGGATCAATCAGATCCGATCTGTACAGAGCTCAGGAAAACTATTGTCTAATGACCTGATCAACCATATAGAAAAGCTGAGTCAGCAGCCTTATACGATCTATATATATCACAAGGACAGCCTGATATTCTGGTCGAAGCCCGGGTCAATCATTGATCCTTCTCATGCTGAGTTTGCAGATATCCCCGGAGTCTTCCGGGATCACAGACAGGATTATTATATCAAGCATGTTGAAATCGCTGATCACCAGGATTTGCTTCAAGTGTATTTCAAGATTCCTATTATTCCTGAACAGGAACAGGCGTATAGTATAAGTGTGACACCATATAAATTCGGTTATCCGTCTCCGGACAATGCAACACGTATTCGGAGTATTGATGGATCGCCAATAGCTCATGTCCAATTATTGACAAAAGAATATTCGTTTTTTCTCCAATGTTGGATTTTTATTTTTTGCCTGGTTGCGGTATGGTCCATTTGTATGGCATGGATAAGCTGGATTCAGAAGATGCAGGACCAAAAAATTTCGCATGTCAATAAGATTCTTCTCCAGATGTTGGGGGTACTCGGTGTAAGGATGGCCACATTGTTTCTTCCGTACCATGATTTCTTTGATCAGATATCATTGTTAAGCCCTATCATTCAGAATATTACATTTCCATACTCCACTACTGATCTGTTATTAGATAGCTCTATTTTTCTTTGGCTATGTACATTGGCCAGTAAAATCTATAGTCGTGATCTGCTCATCACTACATCCAATGTTCCCACGTCAAATAAAAGATGGGGTGATCGATTGATGACGATGAGCCATTATCTGGTGGTCATCATGATGTGTGGGCTTACAGCATGGATACTACGCCAGGTAGTCGGACAAAGTAATTTCAGATTGGACTTGGGCGAAATTTCTTTATTTGACGTCCATCATTTTCTGTCCATCGTGGCTTGTGGCCTGATCATCATGGGGGTATTTACGTTTTCATTTCAAATCGTCAACAGGGCCATATTTTATACGACGAATTTTTATGAGCGGATGATTGCACTTCTTTTTGCAGGGGTGCTTAGCCTTCCGCTTATACACCTCATTGATATTGATCTCCCGGATGTAGGGTTTTATCTCGGTGTGTTCATCCTGATGACCTTGCTGGATTTATATATCGAACAAGGGAATAAATCAGTCATCTGGGTACTCAGTTGGTTGGTGACTATTTCGTCCATGACGGCTTTGGTATTATATAAATATCAAAAAGATTTTGAAAAAATAACGAGAGCAGAGCTTATACAGGACGCACCAGATGGGTATGGGCAAAAGGAAAATTTTGAAGAAGATCTGATTGAATGGCTTCCTCATTTGCGAAATAAATACAGCATCGCATTTTATCACGATGGTCAGCTGGTATTTAATCAACAATATGACTATGCCCTTGTGTTTTCGAAGCCTGCAAAAATGACGAAAGGTCTTTTCTGCGAAATTACAACCAGTGATGACAGAACAGACATAGCGTTGCTGGATGAAGAAGACAATGTCATCATGATCGGCAAGAAAGTGGACGGACTCAACCAGGTCGTTTCATTATTCTCGTTGATATTTACGGTATTTAGTTTTTTACTTTTTATCCTTGCCGGGTTGAATGCATGGTTTGAATTTTTGCCGCAGAATATGGAATTGACTATATCGCCAAGGCCTTCATTGCGAAATAAAATTCAGATTGCAATAGTGTTTATCATTATCCTCACCTTTATCATTGTTGGCTTACTGACTGTATACTATATCAGGTCCAATAGCCGTGCAGATGAGATCAGAAGATATGATGAGCGATTACGGACGATAGCCGGATCCATTCGACAAACCATAACATCTGAAGCGACAACATGGCGAAAGGATATGAGTCAGGCTGCCAAAATCGCGGTGGCAAATAGTGCATCCAATCAGATCTATGACCCCCAGGGTAATCTCTTGCACCCACAGGATGATAAAGGAAACAGTGTAAACAATATTCCTTTCAAACTGGCATTTCTTCCAAAAATGATCCTCGATGCCGGCTCCAGAGATTATTATTTATCAGGAACTCATCTTGATGAAGATGGAGTAAGTCGTTTTGGAGATGTCGGCTATGTTTCTATTCATAAGGGGAATGGACAATCAGGTTATATTGAACTGACTGAATTATTTCCGTCCGGTAGTGAAAGCGGAGATCCCGGGACAGCATTTTTTATGACTCTTTTAAATGCGTATGTTTTTATATTTCTGATCGCTATTTGTATGGCTGTATTGATGGCAAGATCGATTACAGGACCCGTCGCACAGCTGAGTGAAAAATTGAAAAAGATCAGATTAGGTAAAAAGAATGAAACCATACAATGGTCGATTGACGATGAAGTGGGCGAATTGATTCGTGATTATAACGGAATGGTGACGAAGTTGGATGAAAGTGCTCTCATGCTTGCACAGACTGAACGTGATACTGCCTGGAGAGAGATGGCCAAGCAAGTAGCACATGAAATAAAGAATCCGCTGACGCCGATGAAATTGAGTATTCAGTATCTTGAAAATGCTGCTACAAAGACAGAAGAAAGTAATCTGCCCGCGATGATCAAGAGGGTGAGCAAGACATTGATCGAACAAATTGATAACCTTACACATATTGCATCCGAATTTTCAAGTTATGCGAAAATGCCACAGGCGATGAATGAAGTATTTGTCATCAATGATGTCGTCGCTTCAGTTCATGATCTTTTTCGAAAAAGAGAAGATATGGATATTCAGTTGCAGGTACCGATCAATGATCTTTTTGTATTTGCAGATAAAAGCCAGATCATACGTGTACTGAATAATATAGTGAAGAATGCGATCCAGGCCATTCCAAAATCAAGAAGAGGAATCATATATATAAAACTTGTCTTTTCTGACGATCATATCGTCATCTCCATTCAGGATAATGGATCAGGTATAGATGATCACATGAAAGAAAAAGTATTTTATCCGAATTTTACAACTAAGTCATCTGGTATGGGTCTCGGACTAGCTATATGTTCGGATATCATTCAATCATTTGATGGACGGATATATTTTGAAACAGAGAAAGGTGTAGGCACTACTTTTTTTATTGAATTGCCTCGTCATATCATGAATGGAGAACTCACAACTGTCTCCCATCATAGACAAGACATCGCGCCTTAAACGATGTAAACGGTTAATCAGGCTTTTACAGCATTCATGAGACTTTTAGCATTTGCCAATGCTTCTTTAGATGGCTGGTCACCACTCAACATTTTAGCTATTTCCACTAATCTATCTGCCGGTGTCAATAGCATCACTGATGATTTATCTCTTGTGCCAGTGCCAATCTTCGATACGTGATATTGAATTTTAGCATGGACAGCTATCTGAGGAGAGTGTGTGATCATCAGTACCTGATGGCCTTTTGATAATGAACGGATGAGTTGTCCCATTCGCCACGCTACTTCACCGGAAATTCCGGTATCGATTTCGTCAAAAATAATTGTGGGCAATTTCGCCTGAGCGGCGTATAAAGATTTCAGAGCTAAACTTAATCTGGATAATTCTCCTCCTGAGGCCACGGATTGAATAGGCTGCAATGACATTCCTTTATTTGCAGAAAACAGGAATTGAATGTCATCCATGCCGTCTGGCCCCGGCGACGTAAGGGGGTTTGTCTCAATCGAAAATTGGCCATTCGGCATCCCCAGTTCATGAATTAAATTGATCATTTGGGGTATAATTTTTTCTGATCCCTTTTTTCTTTTCTGTGATAATTGATCTGCTTCTTTTTGTATTGTAGTCGTGGCCTGGACAATATTTTTTTCCAGCTTTTCAATTTGATCTCCTACAGAGGATAAATCTGCTAATTCTTTTTTTAATAATGCATATTGATTAAGGAGTTCATTTTCATCCTTGCTCTGATATTTTTTAATTAAGGTGTATAATTGGGTCAGCCTTGATTCAATTCGTCCAAGATGAAAGGGATCGTTTTGAACAATGCCATCCATTCTCCCTGCTTCCATTGCGATATCCTGCACTTCCACACGTAAAGCATCTATCCGGTCTCCTATCGAAGCCAAAGGATGTGAGACATGACGAACTGATTCAATTTGTTTAATGAGTGTAGTCAACTGACTGTTTAAAGCATGCGGCCCGTCATTTAATATTTTTTGAATCAACTCTAAGGTATGATCAATAGACTCTGCGTGTTTCAGTATATTCTGTTCCTGTTCAAGTTTGTCGATTTCGCCAGGAGTAAGTTTTGCGTTTTCTAATTCTTCAATCTGAAACTTCAGAAAGTCCTTTCGCCTGACTGATGAGAGTTCAGTTTCTTTTGCCTTGGTCAGTTCATTTTTTAGGTGTACCAAATGGACATAGCTAGAACGGTAATTTTTAGCTAATGAAAGAGCACCACTCAAAGTATCGAGCACATTCACCTGGTATTCTTTTGTTTGAAGTGCTAAATTGTCATGTTGCTGGTGAAGCTCGATCAGGTGTCCTGTCAATTCCTGCAGAACTTTTAGAGATACAGGAGTGTCATTGATAAAAGAACGACTCTTTCCACCGGCAGATATTTCTCTTCTGCAAATCATGTGATGGTCAAAATCAAGTGATTCTCTTAAAAACAATTCTTTTAGTGAATTGTCCTGCAATTCGAAATGAGCTTCAACTATGCATTTTGATTCTTCATCAGGTAATATTCTGAAGTCAGCTCTTCTGCCCAGTGCAAGACCCAGGGCTCCGAGTAATATCGATTTACCTGCTCCTGTCTCACCTGTTATCGCTGATAATCCTGGCAGGATTTGTAAATCCAGTTCAGGAATAATTGCATAGTTTCGAATGATAAGCCGGGTTAACATAATTTTATACTGGATGAAGGAATGGAAAGTTCGCCTTTTATTTTGATAAAGCGGCTTGTACTTCCGGTTCTATTTTTATTCCAAATTGTTTTACGATGTTATATTGTTGCAGGGCGTTGGCTTTTTGATTGAGGGCCAGATAGCTTTTCATTTTTTCATAATAATACAAGCCTTGTTTGCTGTTTAACTGAATCGCCCTGTCGATATCCGTGATTGCATCAGCTTGTTGATTAAGTATGTTTTTTAACCGGCCCCTTTCATACCACAGATCTGCATCTTCAGGATGCATACCGAGATAGATAGTGATATCATTGATTGCTTTATCCCATTGCTGAAAAGACTGATAGACGAGAGATCTGTTTTTGTAGCCATTAGCATGTTTCGGATCGAGTGTTAAGCCTTTATCAAAATCATTAAGAGCCAGTTGAAGCTGTCCTGACAATGCAAATACTGCACCCCTGTTGACAAAATATTCACCTTGAGTGCTGTCAGATTCAATGGCCTTATTGTAATCTTTCATGGCTTGTTCGTATTTCTGAAGATTAAAATAAAGCTTGGCTCGAGAGTTGTACAATGCGCCATCAGGTTTGAGACGAATAGCTGAGTCATAATCAGATAATGCTTCTTCTATCCTGCCTTCATCCCGACGATAATTAGCTCTGTTACGGAAAGGAAGTGGTGTATCCTTATAATATTTAAGGACATGTGTCCACAGTGCATCGCTATTCTGCCATATTTTAGTTTGCCTGAACGTCATAAACATAAAGATGAGAACTACAGCCCCAAATCCATAAAAAGCAGGTTTGGCTATAGAATGGTTAGTGTTAAAAAGCCACTGACCTGCATAGACCACGATAAAAATTAGTCCTGCATAAGGAATATAGGTAAATCGATCTGCCAGGTAGCCCTGACCAGCCCCTACAATCTGAAGGACAAACATGACATTGACAATGAAGAAAAGCACCCCAAATAAATAAGGTCTCCAATCTTTTTTATAAGCCAGGTATATAAAACCAAGAATGCCTAAACCTACTACAGGACCTATGTAAACATCAACCGGTAATTTGGCCGGATATGGATATAGTGGGGACATCCGATAAGGAAAAATAAATTTTACCAGATAAACGCCAAGTGAGTAGCCTCCGATCATCAGGCGTTCAATGATATTGTAGTTTGTTTTGTCGTTGATAGAGCCTTGCTTACCCAAAAAGTAAAATCCCACTAAGCCTATAGCAAGGGCAAGGAGAAAAAAGGCCCATTTTTCAATCACCAGTTTAAAATTTAAAGGCCGTTTGAAATAGTAATCCACCAACAGCATAGTTAAGGGAAGGGAAACTGACTGAATTTTAGAAAAAAGAGCAAATACGAAAAGCCCCATAGCAGCATAAAAATATTTTCTGACGTAGCCTGATTTCACATAAATAATGTAAAACCATAAGGCACTTAAAAAAAAGGCTCCGAACAAAACATCTTTCCTTTCGGTGACCCAGGCAACGGACTCCACTCTCATCGGATGAATACCAAATAAAACTGCACCTGCCCCGGATGCAATCGCTGTCAGGTCAAGGGATCTGAAAATTCTGTAAATAAAAAACACACAGATAAGGTGCAAAATAAGATTGTCAACATGGTAAAGTGCCGGGCTCAGACCAACGAGTGCCCTTTCTATGGTAAAGGTCAGGATGGGAAGAGGATTGTAATTACCGATGACATGTTGAGAAAAAATATTGACAATATTGTCCCAGTTCAGGAGAGCTGTATTGTTATTATTTGCGAGGTTATAATCATCATCCCAGTTGACAAAATCATGGCCGATGGTGCCGATGAAGGCAAGAAGAGTCATTAAAAGGCTTATGCCAACGTATTTCCAATCCTGGCCATCAAGCCTATAATTGTTAACTTTTCTGCGGGTATCCTTTACTTTTCCGGTTTTCTTTTGCTGTTTTTTACTCTTGGCCATAGCCCAAAATTAATTAGAGAAGTCGATATATCTGGTTTCAGGTGCATATATAGAAGATTCTATTTTGATAATTTAGGACAGAAACTCAATTATAAACTGGGTTAGATAGCCCATGAATGTTAATTTTGCCGCATGATACTGAATGCAGCACAATTGTGCAAGCTGCTCCATGGTGAACTGGTAGGTGATGGTGAGAAGAAAATCCACGGACCATCCCAGATAGACAAAGGCAGGCCAGGCACCGTGACTTTTCTGGCTAACCCCAAATATGAAGATCATGCATACACTACAAAGGCGAGTGTTTTGCTGGTTGGAAGGGATTTTGCCCCAAAAACACCCCTACAGGCGACAATGATTAAAGTAGATGATGTTTATGCCGCCATGATGTTTATTGTTGAGAAATTTAGTAAAAATGGGACCCCTCTCCCAGGTATATCTGACCTGGCTATTACTGATCCATCATGCCAGTTTGCTTCTGATGTATCCATCGGTGCATATTCGTTTATTGAGAGCGAATGTACCATCGGGTCAAAAAGTGTCATATATCCACAAGTATATATCGGTCATGGAACGGTAATTGGTAATGAGGTCATTATATATCCCGGAGCCAAGATCTATCCCAATACACAGATAGGGGATCGTTGTATCATCCATGCTAATGCAGTCATCGGAAGTGATGGATTCGGATACCGGCCCAATGAGGAAGGTCATTATATAAAAGTCAATCACGTGGGAATAGTGATCATAGAGGATGATGTAGAAATAGGAGCGAATACGGTCATTGACAGGGGTACTCTGTCAGTAACAAGGATAGGTAAAGGTTCAAAAATTGATAATCTTGTTCAGATAGCGCATAATGTTGATATCGGGGATCATACGGCTATAGCTGCCCAGGCAGGTATCGCAGGAAGTTCAGAGATCGGCAAACATGTACGGATAGGAGGACAGGTAGGAATAGCGGGACATATTAAAATAGCGGACCGGATAGAGATTCAGGCACAAAGTGGGGTTAATACAGGAAAATTTGCAGAAGGCGCTCGCATCTTTGGTTATCCGGCGATAAACTACACTGACTATTTAAAATCATATGCAGTATTTAAGCAGCTTCCTGACTATATAAAACGAATTGAAGCTTTGGAAAGGCAGATTGCCACCGCTAAAAAGGAAAAGGAATGAAACAAAAGACGATAGCAAAGTCTTTCAGACAGGAAGGAGTGGGGCTTCACACAGGTAAATCTGTAATTGTAGAATTCGAACCCGCAGAAGCCAATCATGGTATACGGTTTATGCGGGTGGATATGAAAGATCAACCTATACTCATTGCAGATGTAGGTCAGGTAGTGTCAACAAACCGTGGGACAACTATTAAAAATGGTGATGCCCAGATAAGTACTATCGAGCATGTTCTTTCTGCATTGTCAGGTATGGGAGTTGATAATGTACTGATCAAGGTTGATGGCCCTGAAATACCTATCATGGATGGAAGTGCATTGCATTTTGTGCAAGGCATCCATGCTGCAGGTCTTGTGGAACAGGATATGGATCGTGAATACTTCGAGATAGAAGAGCCTATTTCGTTTAAGGATGAAGTCACCGGAACAGAGTTACTTGCTTTGCCTGGTGATAAGTTTGAGATCACAGCTATGATAGATTTCAATTCACAAATCCTGGGGCATCAATATGCCAGCCTTCACAACATAGAGGAGTATGAAACCCAGATTGCTCCCTGCAGAACTTTTGTTTTTATCAGAGAACTTGAACAACTCTTCGATCAGAATCTTATCAAAGGTGGTGATCTTGAAAATGCAGTGGTGATCGCTGATCGTTTGATGGATCAGGATGAATTGGATAGGTTGGCCAGGAAGCTTGGCAAGCAAAGTATCAAAGTTGAAAAAACGGGTATTCTGAATACGACTTCGCTTAAGTTTGAAAACGAACCGGCGAGGCATAAGCTTTTAGATGTCATCGGTGATCTTGCCTTGCTGGGCAGGCCGATTAAGGGCAAAATCGTCGCTCGCAAACCTGGTCATACAGCCAATATAGAATTTACAAAGTTGCTGAAAAGAAAACTTATTGAGCAGCGTAAAACAAAAGGCAGACCTAAGATTGATCCGGATCAACCGGCATTGTATGGAATTGAAGACATCCGTAGAATGTTGCCACACAGGTATCCTTTCCTGTTGGTTGATAAGATAGTAGAAATGGATGAGACGTCCATTGTTGGCGTCAAGAATATCACGTTTAATGAAGCATTATTTCAGGGCCATTTCCCGGGGAACTCTATTTTTCCTGGTGTTCTGCAGGTGGAAGCTCTCGCGCAGGTAGGGGGTGTATTTATATTGTGCAAGGTACCTGATCCTGAAAACTGGGCTACATTATTATTAAAAATTGACAATACAAAATTTAAAAGTAAAGTTGTTCCCGGTGATCAGCTAATTCTCAAAATGCAGCTTCTTGTTCCGATAAGGAGAGGTATTTGTCATATGTATGGGACAGCTTATGTCGGAAGCAGGTTGGTCTCAGAAAGTGAACTCACAGCACAAATCGTGCGTAACGAACCAAGAAATGAATAATATTCATCGCAATGCGAAAATCGGACGTGATGTCCAGGTGGGACCTTTTACCACTATCGAAGAAGACGTAGTCATAGGTAAGGGATGCAAGATAGGTGCAAACGCCAGTATCCTGAATGGAACAAGACTGGGAGATCATTGCAATATTTTCCCTGGTGCCGTTGTTGGAGCATCTCCACAAGATTTGAAGTTTGAAGGCGAAAATTCTACACTTGAAATAGGTAACAATGTGACCATCAGGGAATATTGTACAATAAATCGAGGAACCAAAGCCAGTTTCAAAACTTCTATCGGAGATAATTCTTTACTGATGGCTTATGTACATGTTGCACACGACTGTATCATCGGGCATAATTGTATCCTTGCCAATAATGTCAATCTCGCAGGTCATATCCATATCGGTCATCATACGGTCATCGGTGGATTAGTAGCCGTACACCAATTTGTAAAAATAGGAGAACACGTCATGGTTGGTGGCGGTGCACTAGTTCGAAAAGATATACCTCCATATGTGAAAGCAGCCAGGGAACCATTGTCGTTTGTAGGTGTCAATGTCACCGGATTGAAACGACGGGGATTCACACAAGAACAAATTCATGCCATCCAGGATATCTATCGTGTCTTGTTTGTACGCGGATACAATATCACACAGGCTGTTTCAGTGATCAAAGAAACATTAGCAAGCGGGCCTGAAAAGGACTTAATCCTTGATTTTGTAGATCAGTCAGAACGTGGTATCATGAGAGGTTTCAGAGCGCATAATCCGGTCAATGGATCTGTATATACAAAAGCTGAGTAAAGCTTTCAACCAAAAACCCATATTCAGTAACCTGAATTTTGAAATCAAGGCAGGAAACAGGTTTGCGCTCACAGGCTCCAATGGTTCAGGCAAATCAACGCTACTCAAGATTTTATCTGGCGGAATGTTACCTACTTCGGGTACTATCCTTTATCAGAGTGATGGAAAAAGAATTCCTGAAGATTCGTTATTTCGCCATGTTCATTTCGTAGCCCCTTATAATTCTGTGATTGAAGAGCTTTCGCTCAGGGAGTTGTTTGTTTTACATCAACGCCTGGGCTTGTTAAGTGGATTTCCAAATTTTAAAGATTGGTTTTCAAATCTTGAATATTCATTTAACTCTGATCAGCAGATAAAATCTTTTTCTTCCGGAATGAAGCAAAGGGTCAAGTTAGGATTGGCATTACTGGACGATCGTCCATTGATTTTATTGGATGAACCTACATCGAATCTTGATGAGCAGGGCAAAACGTGGTTCTTCAATCTTCTGGGCCAATTAAAAGAATTTCAAACACTTGTAATCGCCTCCAATGATTCTCTTGAAATAAGTTATTGCACGCAAAAGATTAACCTGGAAGGAGCGGTAAGGGCAGATAATTAAGAGGAAAGTTTGTCGTCAAGTGATTTTAACCGGGCATAAATGTCTTTTATCCTGTCAGCCAGATTAAACTGTTCGGTAAGATTTGATTTTTCTTTTTTGAGTTCCTGTTTTGCCCCTTCCAATGTGAAGCCCCTCACTTTAACAAGATTATAAATGATCTGTATCTGCTGAATGTTTTCTTTTGTAAATAATCTGTCACCTTTCCTGTTTTTTCGAGGTGTGAGGAAGGCAAATTCATTTTCCCAGTACCGGAGAAGAGACCTTGATACTTCAAACATTTCTGCAACTTCACCTATCGTATAATATAACTTATCGAGGTTTTGGATTTCGATGGATTTCATTCGATCAGGATTCACCTAAATATAGGCTTATTTTCTGATACTTATTTCATTACTGCTTCTAAATTAGGGTTTTCCATCAAGGAGGTTGCAAAGAAAATGCAAGTTGAAATGAAGCCAATTGGCTTACAAAGGAATGTCGTCATCCATTTAAAAAGGGTAATAATAAGTCGCAACTTATTATTACCCTTTACAAATTAATCAAATTATATTTTAGGAAGAACTAGTCAAATGACTGATTCTCTATACCTGCTCTCTGTACGAGAGTCTGATATTCTTCCGGAGTAAGGTCATCCATACAATAGATGATAGGATCTACAGGATTGCCTTTGATGCGAACCTCATAATGACAATGAGGACCGGTGGAAAGGCCAGTGGTGCCAACAGTGCCGATTGTTTGCCCTTTATGGACAATATCACCTTCTTTCACTGAAAGAGTGGCCATATGACCGTAAAGACTTGTATAGCCGTAGCCATGATCTATAACGATATGATTGCCATATCCAACTCTTCCATATTCTGCCGTGACCACCTTGCCATTGCCTGTGGCCTGAATAGGAGAACCCGGAGGAGCTGTAAAGTCAACACCCGTGTGCATTTTTTCCACTTTGTGAACCGGATGAAGCCTGATGCCAAAACCGGAAAGTGCGCTTAAGCTTTTCTTTAGTAAATCAATTCTCACCGGTTTAATGCTGGGAATACTGGCAAGCATATCTTCTTTGGCATTAGCTTTTGTCAAAATACTATCGAGCGATAATTTCTGAACTTTAAGCTGCAGCATTAATTTGTCCACTTTCTCCTGTGTTTCTACAAGTAATTGTCCTGAGTTTGGATACTGAATGAGTTTGGCATATTTGTCACTACCACCGACACCACCTTCCCATACAGATTCATCTAAAGGGTCCATACCTAGCATAAATCTAAGAATGCCTCCATCCCGTTCGTGCACTGTGTTGAGATCTTCTGACATCAGATTGATCTGATCGTTGATAGTAGCATACTGATACTTCATCTGATCAAGTTCTCTCATCAGGCTTAGTTCATTTTGAGAGGGGAAATACTTGTTGTGAAGGGAAAGAAATATTGTCGCTGTTACAATTGTGGCACAGAGATAACCGAAAAAGCTAAAGACTCTGAATTTCCCAGGTGTGCGATATTCTTCAAAAGAGAGGGTTGATTCGTTATATACATACTTTCTTCCAGCCATGAATCTGCGATTTGAGTAATTTTGAGGGTATTAAAAACGGGAGGTTTATCGGAGATAAACCAGATGGGATCGCTGGCTAAGGTAACGATTGAATGCCTGTTTACAAAATATTTAACATTTTATTATATATCAATTGTAATTACAATATATATTGCATACCAGTTGATTGAATATATAATAAAATATCACCATTTATATCTATTTTAATAAAAAGACATTATGGCTAAATCTGCCAAGGAAATACGGAATATATTTTTGAGTTTTTTCGAAGAGAAAGGGCATACGATTGTAACGTCTGCCCCTATGGTCAATAAGGATGATCCTACCCTTATGTTTACAAATGCCGGAATGAATCCATTTAAGGATTATTTCCTGGGAAACAAGCCGATCGTTCATAAAAGGATAGCGGATACCCAAAAATGTCTGAGGGTAAGTGGGAAACATAATGATCTGGAAGAAGTAGGGCGTGATGGATATCATCATACCATGTTTGAAATGCTGGGCAAC
>JBATMM010000598.1:0-3911 GCA_049289835.1 Saprospiraceae bacterium
AACAAACTTTGCACTCACATTCAGTGCTGTTTGCAACGCAGGGCGTTCAGAAGCAGCGGCTACCATTTCATCATCGGCATAATAAAAGCAGGGCCTGATGCCATTTGGATCTCTGAAGATAAATGCATCACCATGACCGATCATTCCACCCATCACGTATCCGCCATCAAACTTTTTACAAGTGTTTCGCAGTACACGCTGGATGTCTATATTCTCGACGATCAGATCAGTGATCCGCTCATTTTTGTATCCGTCTCCTTTATACCATTTGAAAAGACGCTCCACCTCGCTATCCAGGAAGTGACCCATTTTTTCAAGGACGGTCACTGTATCGGACTTTTCTTTTGGATATTGACCTAATCGGACCAACTCATCAAAGAGCTCATCCACATTGGTCAGATTGAAATTGCCGGCAAGGACAAGATTTCGGGTGATCCAGTTATTTAGCCGCACAAAGGGATGACAAGTTTCAATTGAATTATCCCCATGAGTCCCATAACGAAGGTGTCCCATCAGAACTTCCCCCGTGTAAGGTTTATGTTCTTTAAGCCACTGACTGTCACTTAATTGTGCAGGTGTCAGATCTTCAAAATGCTGAAAGATGCCCTGGAAGACTTCCTTGAGATATTGGGGTCCGTTACTTCGTTTGCGACTGATATAACGGGTCCCGGGAGTAGGGTCGAGCTTAATCGTGACTACACCTGCCCCATCCTGCCCCCTGTTACGCATCTTCTGAAGCAGTAGCTGGAGTTTGTACAACCCGTGCAGGGATGAACCATACTTGTCTTGGTAGTATTGCAGTGGTTGAAGGAGTCTGATCAGTGCGATCCCGCACTCGTGTTTGATCTCATCACTCATTAGAGGGTGCAAAAATACGGTTTTTTGGGCGACCGGATTTAAGAACTTATGTTAACGATCGGAGAAGAAAAATGTTGAAAATCATTTCGGCCTTGACAAAACATTAATTGTGTCAACTTAACCCGTTTGCAAGTTTTTTCAAAAAATTAACCTTGAGGAAATGAATCCTATGTAAATAACTAAGAACCTATCAATGGTTTGTGTTAACTTTCAGATGAACATATCTTTTCAGAAATAAAATTATCATGTACCGCTATATAATTCTATGGTGCACACTTTGTTCTTTTTTTGCTCAGGAAAGGCTTTCTGCCCAACATATCAACAGAGTTATTTCAGAACAATTCGAAACAGAAATTTATGATTTTGGAAGATTATCTGACGGGAAATGGATTTTTGCAGTCAAAATATCTCCCCTTCCGGATGCTTTGGCAGATATATCACTTGCAGTTATTATCACCG
Source organism: Saprospiraceae bacterium (assembly GCA_049289835.1). GTDB lineage: Bacteria > Bacteroidota > Bacteroidia > Chitinophagales > Saprospiraceae > Opimibacter. Next base: position 1,318 of record JBATMM010000598.1, read on the forward strand.
ATTCTCTTGGTGTTCAGATAAAGACAATTCCTGTTCCTATCATATTCCCCGGTGAAAAGTATGAAATCGCGGACCTTTTCATTTTGCCAAATGATGAATTTCTTGTGATGGATGTGGGAGGGGATTGTGATTCAGATTTAAGAGAGGGTTCTGTACAGAAAATGGATACCAGCGGTACAGTTTTATGGTCATTCCGCTTAAGTGCTTATTCTTCTTATACTCCTTCAGGCACCACTCCTGATGGAAATATTCTTGACTTTCACAACAACAGCATTCGATCAATCTCATCCATAACCGGTGCAACGCTTTGGGAATCGAAATTAGACAGCATTCCACATAAGTCAATATTGATTATTCCGGGCACAGACAATTTATTGGTTGGAGATGCAGAGGGATTAAAGATTTATAAGAAAGATACAGTTGGAACTGAAGTCAAATATATATTGAAACTAGCACAGGATATCGCGACGAATTCAGGATTCATTACACAATTAGTTGCTGACGGTGATGGTCTATTTTATGCCTTAAAATCAGATACCAGGGAAATCATTCGATTCAGGGATGACCTTGTAACAGAAGTAATTCTCACGTGCCCTGCAAATACGGCTTTTTTCCCTAAACCGAATGGACTAGGTTTGATCAGATATAACTATGGAATAATTAAGGAATATTGGATTTATGATACGCTTTGGGTGAAGAAGGATTCAATCAAAATTGATTGGCCCGGAGTGGAACCACGCAGGGACGGGACATTTGATGACGGACTCGCCTTGGTAGGAAAGTATACATCTGGAGCTAATGCTCCAGACTATCCGGATGATTTGTATTATTCGGGAAGACAACAGGGATGGTTTGATTTTTATAAGGACTTTCACCTGGAAGAAACGGATGAAATATTTAGTTTAAGCATAAAAGAAATGATCGAAGAAGATTCGATCATCATTGATTCCTTTTATGATCAGGGTCCGGATTACACTGGATATATCTATTCCTTTTCTGGTGGAAAATTCAACGTAAAAATTCTGAACACAGGTAACCAACCTGTTGATTCATTTTGGCTGAATACTATTTTCAATACATGGACAAATTATTGGTTTTGCGCACCAGCCGCGGCTACACAAAGAAAATACATCATCCCAAAATTATTTCCCGGAGATAGCACCTGGATCGAATTCGGTGATTTTGATGCTATTCTTCAGCGTGTACTTCCCATCAACTTTTGTTTTTGGACTTCAGGACCTGATCAGCATCCTGATGATATACCGGAAGATGATATGTATTGTTTGAATAGCGGACTTCATCCTTATTATCCGGATAAAATTTGGACTGAAGCTGTTTATTATGAAGAGCAAGGATGGCGCACGCGCAAAAATGCATTTGAAACAAATTCTGTTACCCTCGATGGTAAAGTTTATCGCAGACTTCATCAAAAATTTTCTGAGAATTCTACCCATTGGCTTCCCAGAAATGTATATTTAAGGGAGCAGAATGGTAAGATATACATGTATTCTACTGAAGGCGAACAAATTCTTTACGATTTCAACTTAATGCAGGGAGATACTTTTCATTCTGGTAATGTTAATATGGTTCAAGATTTTATTGTTAGCAAAGTGGACACCATCCAATTGATGAATGGTGATTACAGGAGACGCTATTACCTTGAAGCAATTAATCCAATTGATGAAAACTCAGATGCAAATCATGTAATCTGGATCGAAGACATTGGGAATGTCAATGGGTTGATGACTAATTCCAATCCATGGACTGTTGATTGGAAAATTTCGACGATGTTATGTATGCATTGGGATTCTGTGCTTGTGTATGATAATCCGGATTTTGATGCTTGCTGGCTACAGACTACTTCCACAAAAGAAATTACCAATAGTGGGATTCAGGTATTTCCAAATCCCGTTAATGATATGATTAATATTACTTATTCCACACAAATAACTACTCCCATTCTATGTAGTCTTGTTGATGTCTATGGACTAAAAGTAAAAAATATAAAACTGGATATGAATTCAGACCACTCATCTATTGATGTAGCTGATCTGCCATCAGGCATTTATTTTATTAATTCCGGATATTTTTCAAAAACAATCGTTATACAGCATTAATATAATACTTTCTTACTTTCTTACTCTCTTACTCTCTTACTCTCTTACTCTCTTTCTCTCTTACTCTTTCCTCTCTTGCTCTCTTACTCTCTTACTGTCTCACTGTCTTATAGTCCAAGGGCAGCCTGCATCATATAAGCACATATCAACCCCCCATACGTCCCAATCGTCAATCCTAACACAGCAAGCAACACACCCACCGGCGCCAATGCCGGATTAAACGCACTCGCCACAATCGGCGCAGATGCCGCCCCACCAATATTCGCCTGCGAACCCACCGCCAAAAAGAAAAATGGCGCTTTAATCAATTTCGCAACAATAACAAGTATCAAACCATGAAGCGAAATCCAGATCAATCCAACCACAAACAATCCAAGATGCTCAGATACCGAACCCAGATTCATCTGCATACCTATCGTCGCTACCATGATGTATAGAAATAAACTTCCCCACTTCGATGCCCCCACACCTTCAAGT
>JBATMM010000599.1:0-10597 GCA_049289835.1 Saprospiraceae bacterium
GGCCATGTAAGCCATATCACCATGATATCCTTTCGACAACCACCCTTCAAGTTGCTTTGCCTCATCATCCAATCTCTCTGCTTTCGATATTCCCACACCCATGAACCCATGGTTTAAAGCCATTTCCTTAAGTTTTTGAGTCCATTTCGAACTGGGAGAAGCCATCAATACTGCTTTAGTTGTCCTTTTTGATGAAGATAAAGAATGGGAATCAAACTCATATTTGATTCTGGTAAACCAAATAGAGGCTTTTGCTTTTCCATCCCAGGTTTTATTGAACTCTCCAATAATTTCCAAAAAGGATTTCGACGAAATCCTTTTTGCGAATAAATCCAAAATCTAAATTATTTTAATTGCATTTACTTTAAATTTACATTATATTTACTTTAGAAATGTGATGAAAATGCATATCTGCTGATTATCAAGTACTTATACATTTTCATACATAGATGAATTGTAACTTTTATTCCTATTTACCATTGATTAGATATTTTTCCATATTTATTTTCCTGATTCCGTTATCGATATTAGCCAATCCTTACCCTATCTCCATCGTCAACGGACTTCTCGTTTCAAAAGCTACTATTGAGGGAAAAGAAGTATTGGTCATTTTTGATACCGGTGCTCCGGGACTTGTGTTAAACAGTCGTTTTTACAAGCCTGACAATAAAACCAAAGTCGAATGCGCTGGAATAAATGGAAATTTTGAGTGCAGTATGCATGAGGTTAGGAATTGGAACTGGATGGGAATAGGACACAAGAAAACCAATGCCCTTCTATCGGATCTTTCATTCCTGGAAAATGAATTGAATAGGGATGTTTACGCTCTCATTGGTCTGTCTGCTGTAGACAATTATTATGTTTCCATTGACTTCGATCAAAGATCCATTTCATTGACAGATAAAATGAAAGTCGATAAAAAATCCATGATCAGATTTCAATATGCTGACCACCTGCCTGTCATTTCCTGCAAAGTGAATGGAAAGAAAAAATATCTTGGCGTTGATACCGGTTCTGAAATCAATTATTTATTCACACATCATCAGTCAGATGCTGATCATGCTTTAACTGACGGTTCAAAAGTGAATGTAGTAGGTACAGAAAACCGAACGGACATGAAATTCCGGCTTACGATGGAATTGGCACTGAATAATACTGATATTTATTCTTCACCGTTTATCATCGATCTTCATGATAAAGGATCAAATCTCGATGATTCATTTGATGGATTATTAGGCCAACCATTTCTATCCCATTTCAATATCACAATCCATCCTTCAAAGCAGATTATTATCCTTACGCCCAGAAACCAAACTGAAAATCTTTCAGCCACACTTACGGCCAACTTTGAGTGAATTCTAATTTCTGATTACCATTTACTACTCACCATTCACTACTCACTATTCACTATTTACTTTCGTCACTCCACAATCTGAAGCTTCGCAAATCTCAACATTATCCTCCGCTCATTGTCAACCCCTTCATCAAATTGAATGGTAGCCACTCTGTTTTCCCTGGCACCATCAATGGCCACTACCTTTCCTTTCCCAAATTGCATATGCAATACTTCCATGCCTTCCGCAATCTGCTCTGTCGGACTAGCTTTGAAGTCAGCAGGATTCACCCGAGGTTCGAAATCACGTTTACGACTGGGCCGATCCATCAACAATTTAGGTTCCGGCAATGAAGGTTTCCCTCTTCTTTCTACAATAGTTTCAAAATGCTGCTCATCGATCTCATCAAGAAATCTACTCGGATCATTGTACCTGAACTGTCCGAATTGATACCTGCTACCAGCGTACGAAAGCGTAAGAAATAATTTAGCACGGGTGATGGATACATAAAATAATCTTCGCTCTTCATCCAGTTGATCAGGTGATCCCATCGATAAATAAGAAGGAAATAAGTTTTCTTCAAGACCAACTACAAAAACTGATTTCCATTCCAGACCTTTCGCGGTATGCGTTGTCATTAAGCTGATATAGTCAGGCACTTCATCCGTCTTCGTATCAAGATCAGTCAGCAACGCAATATTCGTTAGATAAGCCGCCAGACTCCTGTCAAGAGAATTCACATATGAAACACCAATTGAACCGAGCTCTTCAGCGATGTCAGCATCTTCAGCAATATCGTTTTCAACAAATTCCTTTATCCCATCCAGCAGGGCAGTTGCATTCTCCAACCGGCCAATTCCTTCAATACTTGTGTCCTGTCTCAGCTCCTCGTATACACCACTTTCTCTGGCCACCAATAATGCAGCATCATAAGCAGTAGAATCATTTGCCTTCTGTCTGAATCTTTCAATCATCTGCACGAAAGCATATAGCTTTCCTTTACTTGCATAACCTCCCGTCTTGAGAATAGCCCACATGCTCACACCTTCCGCCACAGCACGCTCTGCAATCTGATCAAGTGTTGTTTTTCCGATTCCACGTTTCGGATAATTGATGATCCGCTTCAGGGCTTCATCATCTCTTTCATTGACTGTAAGCCTGAGGTAAGCAAGAATATCTTTCACTTCTTTTCGCTGATAAAAAGACAATCCACCAAATATGCGATAAGGAAGATTTTGCTTTCGAAGCTGCTCTTCAAAAACACGTGACTGTGCATTCGTTCTGTAAAGAATGGCTATATCCTTATGCTCAAGATGATTCCTGTTTTTCAATTCAACGATAGCACTCGCGATCAATCGACCTTCTTCAACATCACTTACAGCTTTGATCAGCTTTATCCTCTGCCCCACTCCCAAATGCGTCCATATTTCCTTCGGGATTTGTTTATTATTATTCTGGATCACTTTATTAGCGGCCTGGACGATATGCTCAGTAGACCTGTAATTCTGTTCCAGTTTATAAACAACAGTTTCCGGAAAATCTTTTTCAAATTTCAGGATGTTATCTATGGTTGCACCGCGAAAGGAATATATACTTTGAGCATCATCCCCCACGATACAAATGTTATGCGCACTTCCTTTATACAAAGAGAGTAATTTAATGATCGCATACTGCAGATAATTTGTATCCTGGAACTCATCGACCAGAAGGTATTGAAAAATACGTTGATATTTTTCACGGACATGATCAGTGTTCTCTTCTAAAAGTCTGAACATCTGTAAAAGAAGATCATCAAAATCCATTGCCCCTGCCTGCATGCATCGATTGTAATATCGCTCATAGATTTCGTAGATCAATGGCCGCTTGTTCATCCGGTCATAGAGTACCAGGTCATCATCCTTAGCATACATTTTAGGAGTGATGAGGTTCGACTTGGCTGATGATATTCGGGCTAAAACGCCGCTCGCATTATATTGCTTTGGGTCAAGCCTCATCTCCTTGACGATATCAGCTACCAGGTTTTTTGAATCATCCCGGTCGTAAATCGTAAACGAAGGTGGATAATTGATTTTAGCTGCCTCCTGGCGTAGAATACGGGCAAAAATAGAGTGAAAGGTTCCTGCCCAAACCCGATCACCTTTGGGTCCAACGACGCTGGCTATACGTTCTTTCATTTCACGTGCAGCCTTATTGGTAAACGTAAGGGCCAGAATATGATGAGGAGTCACCCCCTGTTCGATCAGATGAGCTATCCTGTATGTCAGCACCCTGGTCTTGCCGGAGCCAGGCCCTGCTATGACCATGACAGGCCCTTCCGTGTGCGTTACGGCCTTGCGTTGAACTTCATTGAGAGAATCAAGGTAACTCATGGATATAAGGCAAAAATAGAAGATATGAGCGTCCTGTCAGACAAGAAAAATACACGGTAGCAGAAATATGTATTTTGTCAGGCTATTGGCTACCCTGGACATCATACTACCTGCTTACAATCCCTTACCCGGATGGGAAAGTGTTGTGATCAACCGGTATCTGTCTTTGAAAAACAGATTTCCCGGAATCACCTTTCAACTGATCATCGTCAACGATGGCTCCACTCGAATGGATGAATCCGGCGCCCTAAAGATACTGAAAGACAGCATCCCCGAACTGATTTGGATCAGCTATTCGAAGAACCGGGGCAAAGGACATGCGCTGAGACAAGGTGTTGCTTCTTCAACAGCGGAGTTAATCGTGTATACAGATATTGATTGGCCATATACTGAAAAAAGCATGGTCGGTCTGATCAATATCCTGTCAGGGGATATGGATGCAGTCATTGGGATAAGGGATAAAGAATATTACGATCATCTGCCCAAAGCCCGCGGCCGCATTTCAAAATTGCTCCGGACATTCAATGGAAAACTACTTCGTTTGAAAGTGAACGATACGCAGGCCGGATTGAAAGGATTTAAAAAATGTGTAAAAGATATTTTTCTGTCCACTTCTATCGACCGGTATCTTTTTGATCTCGAATTTATTTATTTCCTCTCCGGAAAACCTGATATCAGAATTATTGGATTCCCTATCAAGCTACGACCAGGGATTACCTTTTCAAAAATGAACCGGAAAATCCTTTTCCAGGAAGCACGCAATTTTATTAAAATCTGGATAAAATCCTAAAAAAAAGGCGAAGGAGGAGGCTAAGGCTAAGGAATAATGCTAAGGAACAATATCCTGAAGTTTTCTTATAAATAGATCTTGAAAATTATATGGTAAACATCAATGAATTTATTATATCAATCAACCAGGATCATCCCCCTTCAGGATTGAATTCGCTATTACTTGCTCTTTGGTATGATGCAAAAGGAGATTGGGAAAAAAGTCACAACATCGCTCAGGAGATTGATACTAAAGAAGGGGCAATGATCCATGCCTATTTACACAGGAAGGAAGGAGACTTGTGGAATGCGGATTATTGGTATCGAAGAGGAGGAATATCCCGTAAAGAAATTTCGCTTGATGAGGAATGGAAAATTCTGGTGAACAAATTTATTGCAGAATAATACCTTTCATGTGAGCTAATGTTGCACCATAATTGTTTTAGTATCAATCTGAAGACCAGCATGCAGGAGAACCAGAAAGTACAACCCATCCGGAAAAGAAGAAAAGGAGATAGTTGTTTCAGAATTGTACATTTTACTCATGAAACTAATTCTACCTAAAGAGTCGTATATTCTTAGTTCTGCATCAGCATATCTATTGTATTGCACATGTAAATCATCCGTCAAAGGGTTAGGGTAAACCTGAACATGAATATCCGTCTTCACTTCTTGAGTTGCAAGTACAAGTTTTGCAACACCACATGCATAATTATTAGAAGGATCCTGATCCGGTTGATCATCCGGTGATTCAATCCAAAAGCAAAATGGTGAATGATAACCGTAAGTAATGGTATCCGTTCGGAATGGATCTAATTTAAATGTACGCGTCTCACCGGGCAAAAAAGAAACATGATCCATAAACCAGGTCTGCTGATAACTGGAACATTGAACCCCAAAAGCATTCCAATCGCATTCAATTCGGAAGTTGTGAATGGTGTCGATGCTATTGTTTGTCACATTAAAAAAGATCGTATCAAATCTGAGCTGAATGGCCCAATATTGACCAATTGGAAGGTCTGAGTATACTGTATCTGGCATAACCACTTCATTCAATATCAAATCGTAAGCTGGAGCAGAACTCACGGTATCGCTTTGATACCTACGGATTACAAAATCACTATGCCTGATTCCATTATACCTGGACCATACGTACACTGAATCATCAGATACTGCGACATATTCCATGTACTCATAAGGCTCAGACGAATATTCCTTTACGATTGTCAATGTTGAATCTAAAAGAAATAATTTCTCATCATTGATAACCCAGATCTGATTTCCGTTGCGTGCAGCTCCATGAATGTCTTTAAAGGTTTCATTTTCACCCTTTATCTGCAGGGAGGAGTAAATCAAAACCAGTTTATCCTTTGTCTGCAGAAGTAAATCTGAACCGAGAAAAGTTACATATGATATTGTATCGACAGGTAGTGAGGAAACTATATGAAATGCATTGTCCAACTTAACATACCTATGATCCTGGTATCCATAAATTGAACCAGCATTCATCAGCACATGTGTATAATCAACCGGAGGATTTTGATAGATTCTTTGAATGCCATCAAACCCGATATAGATATTTTGCTCTTCAGATAGAAGCACCATGACATCTTTTTCAACCAAACCTATTTCTTCAATGGCATAAGGGATATCAAAATCATAACTGGAAAGATGCCATTTGACTTCGTGATCAGGCGTGATATAAATTATCTCAACCAACCCAATATCACAATCAAAAATATTCCCCACAAGGATGGCGTCATCATTTGGTAATGCAATCAAAAACATTTCGTACGCCCCATAAAATAAAGGATATCCAAATGTGCTGTCTTTAGGAAACCAGGTCTGTAGGGATTGATTCCCAGGATTCCAGTCTGTTATATAAGAATATCCAGAGGATCCATAAGATGAGCTGAATATCTTGTGTTGTCTATCTTTCAGCATCTGACCTCCATGAAAATAATTGTGAAGCCCCGGGTCATATCGATTGATGATCTCTTGTGCAGAAAGCATCAGCCCGAAGAAAAGTAGAAACAGAATAAGAATTGTTTTCACCAATTGATGGATTTCTTTAAAGATATTCTATTCCTTTTTAAAGTTCTACTAATTGCAAATTTTTGCCGACGTTAATTCGTGATTTGTCTTTTAATTGATATTTCACTTTCCGGGTTTCCAAGAAAAAATTCATACCCGAACCGAATACAGAGTTGCGCGCGATATATCGATGCGTCTATATCCAAAACTGAATACCTAAAACCAGTTACCCTTCTTACCGGTTATCCTTTTTCCAGCTCCTCCCAATACTCCGCTGCTCTCCGCATATGCGGAATAAAAATAGATCCCCCTACTACCAATGCCACCGAACTCGCTTCATAAATCTGTTCCTTCGTCACAGCTAATTCATGACATCTGCCCAAATGATATTTGATGCAATCATCACATCTTAAGACCATAGAAGCCACCAATCCCAATAATTCTTTTGTCACTTCCGACAACGCACCTTCTTCATAGGTCTGGTTGTCAAGACTGAAGAACCGCTTGATCACTTTATTATCCTGCGAAAGAATGACATCATTCATCCGCTGACGGTATTCATTAAATTCCTGTAAGCCTGACATAGTTATTAGGTTAGAATATGCTTAGATGTAGTTATTGACCATTCCAAAGCTAACTACATGTTTTATATTCACACTCCATATGATAAAGTTTTCGAATATAATATTTGTGTTGGCAGGTTCAGCCATGTTCTTTTTCACGGATTGCAATTCCAAAAAGGAGCCTGAAGTAGCTGCTGAGACGGATACCCGCGTTTTAGTGAAAAGGGCTTTTGACAGTGTCGATGTGATGGTTATTTCCGCAAACTTCAACATGAAAAGGGCTTCATTGATCAAAATTCAAATGGATCAGGAACGGGATCCCATGAAAAGATTAGGTATCGGATATGCGTATGCCCTCGAATTATTAAAAGCCGGTGAAACTGCCGGCTCAATCAATGTCTATAAAGGCATAATGGAGTATATGACTAAGAATAAAATTGAACTTGATTCACTGAGCAAGCGCAATTTTTATACAAGCCTGGGTATCGCTTATATGCGACAGGGAGAAATTGAAAACTGTGTGCAAAACCATAATCATCAATCCTGTTTCATCCCTATCACCGGTGAGGGTGTCCATCAGCTTCCTGCCGGATCTCGTAATGCTATAACGATATATGAAGAATATCTGAAAGAATTCCCGAATGATCTTGAGACCCGATACCTGCTGAACATAGCCTATATGACACTGGGAGAATATCCAGGTAAAGTGCCTGCGAAATATAGAATTGATCCTGCATGGTTCACAAATAAAATAAAGATGCAACCATTTAAAGACATAGCACCCGCACTAGGGGTCAATTACAAAAGTCTTTCCGGTGGAACAGTAGTAGATGATTTTACCAATGATGGATGGCTGGATATCGTAGCTACTTCCTGGAGTCCCACTGAAGAACTGGTGTTCTATGTCAACAATGGTGATGGCACTTTTACTGATCAGACAAAAGCTTACAGGCTTGATGGACAGGTAGGTAGTCTCAATATGAATCAGACTGACTTCAATAATGATGGCTGGTTGGATATTTATCTCATGCGTGGTGGCTGGTACTCTACTGAAGGTGATATACCAGCTACCCTATTGATGAACACAGGCAAAGGATATTTTGAAGATGTCACGATCAAATCAGGGCTTATACATAAAGCCGCAAGTCAAAATTCAGCATGGGCCGATTTCAACCTTGACGGATGGCTGGACCTGGTAGAAGGCAATGAATCCTCCGGCAATTACAAGAGAGGGATAGATCTCTATATCAATCAAAAAAACGGGACATTCAGACATGAATCTGCTGCTTATGGCCTGACGATGAATCATTTTATCAAAGGCTGTGTAGCAACAGACATCAACAATGATCGATATCCTGATATTTATTTTTCAGGACTCATGGATGGTAATTTTCTTTTTATCAATAATATAGCGCAGAACCAGGGATTCCTGCAGGCAGGTGCTGATGTACAGGTTGGTGATCCTAAATTTAGTTTTCCGTGTTTCAATTTTGATTTTGACAATGATGGAGATGAAGATATATTCGTTTCCGGTTTTTCATATGAAGGAACGCCTGTGGTCAATTGGATGAAGGATAAAATGGGTAAAGGTGATCCTTCTTTACATCCGAGATTATACAAGAATGTAGGCAATGGGCAATTTCAGGAAGTCGGACATGAGATGGGTTTTAATGAAGCCGTAAATACCATGGGATGTAATTTTGGTGATATTAATACGGATGGATTCCTTGATTTCTACCTGGCCACAGGCAATCCATTATATCAAAGCCTTGTGCCAAATAAGATGTATCTCAATATGGATGGTAAACGCTTCGAAGATGTCAGTTATAGTGGAGGTTTTGCTAATATTCAAAAAGGACATGGCGTTGGATTCGGGGATATTGATCATGACGGCGATGAAGACATTTATGTTGTCATAGGTGGTGCTTATGAAGGTGATGGGTTTTACAATTGTCTGTTTGAAAATCCCAATGAACATAATAATAATTGGGTGGTATTAAAATTGTCAGGAACGAAGGCCAATAAACCGGCCATTGGAGCACGTGTAGTTATTTCCGTTCAGGAAAATGGCCAGGAACGCAAAATTTACAGAACGGTGACATCAGGTGCTTCTTTTGGTGGAAATAGTTTAGCTCTCGAAGTTGGATTGAGAAAAGCAACTTCAATTACCACTGTTTCAGTACAATGGCCCTGCAAAGATTGTCCTGATCAGGTATTCACAGGTTTGAACATCAATAAAGCATATCTTCTGACAGAAGACATTCCGACTCCAGCCCCGATGGAGTATACAAAAGCAGTGCATCATGCAAATGAAGATCAAAGTCATCACATGAATCATTGAAGTGCTTTAGCATCCTTTTACAAAATAAATAGGTATGCTATCCTATCTTTTTTAAACCGGATTACTCAATCTGTGATGACGACCTTCATGAAGATTTTTATACTTTATAAAGGTCGACTGGAGTCTCGTTAAAAGGTTAGAATATCATTAGATATTTATCCTGGCTGATTTAATGCTAAACACATATTTTATATTCACACTCCATATGAGAAAGTTTTCTAAACTGACATACCTTTTACCGGCATTTGTCATTGTCCTTTGTCTTGCATGCAGTAGCAAAAAGGATCCACAAACCACCACCGCCGTTGAAGAAGATACCCGTATTTTAATTAAAAGGGCTTTTGACAGCGTCGACCGCAGTGTCGTCAAGCCTATTTTCAATACTGAAAGGGCTGCGGCCCTGAAAATAAAATTGGAGCAAGAAAAGGATCCCACCAGGCAACTGAATTTAACCCTTGATTATGCAAACGAACTATTAAAAAGTGGTAATGCTGAGGCTTCTACTCAATTATACCAGAAGATCCTGGACTTTGTGGTTCAGAATAAAGTGCCTTTAGATTCTGCCTCAAAGAGGAATCTGCTTTCATCTGTCGGGATCGCTTATATGCGTTTAGGCGAAAATCAGAATTGCGTTGAAAACCATAATCATCAATCTTGTTTCATTCCGATCAAAGGTGAAGGTGTTCATAAGTTGCCTTTTGGTTCACGCGAGGCCATCAAGATTTATGAACAAATGCTCACAGAATTTCCAAAAGATCTGGAGACAAAATACCTGCTCAATCTTGCTTACATGACTTTAGGTGAATTTCCTGATAAAGTGCCCCCTGCATTCCGGATTGACCCTTCATGGTACAAATCAAAAGTGAATATCCAGCCTTTCAAGGATATTGCTCCTGAAATGGGGCTCAATCGCCATGGACATGCCGGCGGAGTCATCATGGATGATTTCACTAATGATGGCTGGCAGGATCTTGTCATTACAGACTGGAGCCCTAGTGGTCAGCTTATATTTTATGTCAACAATGGCGATGGATCCTTCACTGATCAAACGAAAAATTATAATCTCGACGGATATATGAGCGGCCTGAATCTTAATCAGGTTGATTTTAATAACGATGGTTGGTTGGATATTTTCATTATGAGAGGAGCCTGGCTTTTGACAGAAGGTGATATTCCTGCCACTCTTCT